>DATCLV010000437.1:0-9008 GCA_036563745.1 Acidimicrobiales bacterium
TGGCGGTGCTGGTACTGGTCGGCGGTGCTGCCGGCGCCGCCTGGTGGTTCCTCCGGGACGATCCGGCGGAGCTCGAGGAGGTCGTCGGCTTCGTCTTCGGGAGCATCGAGGACGCCGAGGGCCAGGGTGTCGGCGGCGCCGAGGTCGCGGTCACCGAGGCCGGCACCGACCGGCAGCTCGGCACCGCGGTGTCCGACGAGCTCGGGCTGTTCGAGGTCGACCTGGGTGGGCACGAGGGCCCGGTCGTGGTCCGGGCGACCCGGGGCGACGAGCACGCGGCCACGATCGTCGCCGTGAACGACGAGAGCTCGGCCATCGGCATCCGTCTGGTGGTCGGCGCGCCGGGGACGGGGGCGGTCGACGGCCACGTCACCGCCGGCGAGGGCGTGACGCTCGAGGAAGGCGGGCTGGTGGAGGCCCGGTTCGTGGAGACCGGCCGGACCGACGTCGTGCCGGTGGGCCCGGACGGGACGTTCCGGCTCGACGCGCTGCCGCTCGACGGCGACCTGATCCTGGTGGCGACGACCCCCAGCGGCACCCACCAGGGCCTGGCCGCCACGGTGGTGAGCGAGTCGCTGACCAGGAACTCCGCCGAGATCGTGCTGCGGTCGCCGACCGACCCGACCGGCGCCAACGAGGTGGAGCAGCCGGAGATCGTCACCGAGGACCTCGGCGACTGGGTGATCGACGGTCCCGTCACCGTCATCCCCGCCGACGACCTGGAGTGACGCGTCGCCCGCCCCGGGGCATCGGCGTGGCGTTCCGACCCCGGGGCGGGCCGCGAGCGCCTATGGTCGGGGGCGCGGGCCGGCTGGACGCTGTGACGTCCCGTCGAGTCGCCGCCGGACGGGGCGACGCCAGGGGTGCAGGACGTAGCGCCCTGGCCCGGCTCCTGCCGGCCCGCACCAACCGTTGCCGGGTGCCGAGCGCGCCCGCCGGACGGTTCTCCCGTCCCCGACCCGGAGCGTTGTCGTAGATTGGCGCGCATGGGGAACCTGGCGGGTTCCCGGCGCGGCGCCGTGGTGGCGCTGGCGGCCGGGGCGCTGGTGGTGGGGTTGATCGTGACCGTGGCCGTGCTGACCTCGTCGGACGACGCCGGCTCGGGCGAGCCGGGCGATGGCGCGTCGCCGCCGTCGACCGCGCCCGACGGCGGCCCGACGACGGGGGTCCCGCTGCCGCCACCGGGCCCGCTGCCGGGGCTCACGGCGGTGGCGGTGACCGAGGCGATGTCGCGGGAGGGCTGGACCTGCTTCCAGGACGAGCAGGAGCGCCCCGACTACGTGAGCACGTCGTGCATGGAGCCGGGGAACCTGGCGCAGCTGTCGATGCTGTCGACGCCCGCGGGCGAGCCCGTCTACCTGGAGACCACGGTGTACGACGACGACAACGTCGCCCACCTGCAGCGGGTCGCCTCGCTGGGGTGGACGGGCGTCGACGTCGAGGAGGCGTCGGACTGGATCGAGGAGATGATCGCCTCCGGCGACCTGCCCCCGTTCCGGACCCGCTACGGGGACGTCGTGCTCGAGCTCCAGGGGATGCCGGGCGCCCACACGGCCTGGTACCTGTCGATCGGCCGGAAGCCCACCGACTGACGCTGTCCGTCTGCGGCCCCGGCATCGCGGGCCGACGGCGTGGGCGACGCCGACGAACCGGTCTGGCGAGCGACCACTCGTCGCTGACGCTTCGGTGGCGAGCGCGGCCTACGCCCGGGGGTGCTGGCCGGAGGGGATCGGCGCCGCCGCGGGCAGCCACCCCAGCCACTCGAGGATCTCCCGCGCCACCTGGCCGAGGGGGCGGTCGGGGCCGTTGTCCACCGTGAGGTCCTCGACGCCGAGGGCGGCGATCTCCCGGTCGAACCCGGCGGTGGCGCCGAGGAGGAACTCCCGGACCGACCCCGGCACCCGGTCGCGGAGACGGTCGTGCAGCGTGTCCACCGGGGCCGTCAACCGCACGACCTTGAGGTCGGCGCCGGGGATCACCGACCGGTAGGCGTCGACGACCGCCGCCGACTGGACGATGCCCGCCAGGATCAGCCGCTCGACCCCCAGGGCCTCGTAGTTCGGCCACATGACCCGCAGGTTCGCGACGGTCAGCTCGGCCCACACCCGGTCGTCGGGCACCGCCGGCCGCACCCTGGCCAGCTCGTCGATGTCGATGACGGCGTGCGGCACGGCGGCGTGGAACAGCTGCTCGCCCATCTCCTTGACGAGCGTCGTCTTGCCCACGCCGGGCGCGCCGGTCACCAGCAGCACGGGTGTCGACTTCCCCATCCCGCGATCATGGCTTCCGTTCCCCCGCGCCGGAAGTCGCCCCGGCCCACGTGCTCCGAGACGCCAGCGGCGTCTGCGACCTTCCCGACGGTTGCGCACCGGTGTCCCTCGAACCCGAAACTGCGGTTGGAGCCCTGAGCGTGGAGCCCGAGAGGGGAATCGAACCCCTGACCTACGCATTACGAGTGCGTTGCTCTGCCGTCTGAGCTACTCGGGCGTGAGGGGGCACCTTAGCAGCCCCCGCAGGACCCTTCGAAACGTCATCCCCCACAAAACCCCAGGTAGATGGCGTGTTCGGGCTGCCCTGCCTTGCCACACCATGGTCGAGCGGGCGTAGAGCACGACGTGGTCCGCACGACATGGGCGGAGTCCAGCGAGATGTCCCGACGAGCTTGTCGCCAGGAGCCTGCCCCGGCGATCCGGAGCTCCAGCCGTGGGCGAGCACCGGAACGCCAAGTGGGTCCCACCCAGCGTTCGCCATCGGGCACCTCGACGAGACCGTTGTCGTAGGTACCTCCAGAGCAGACGTGGGCTTGACCGGAACTTTCGGTTGGCGACGGCGTCGTCACGGACTTGTCGGCGGTTAGCCCACTACTCACAACGATCGTTTTTCGCGAAACTGCGAAGCGTCGTCCATGGCAAGGGCGGTTCGGCGGAGTGGAAGCCGCAGTAGGTGTAGCAGCGATCGTGGTATCGCTGATGACGGTTGCCTGGCAGGTGCGGGCAGCGAGCGTTCAGGCACGAAAGACCCAACAGGCTGAGCTGCTCGCCGATGCGTTCTTCGACATGTTCCATGCCTTCTCCGAGAACCGGCGAGCACAGATCGAACCCGTCGACGACGCCCTGCTTCGGACCAGCTCAGATGCCTTCTACTCTGCAGCTCTACGCATCACGACCCTGGCCGACGGCGAGACCTTGCGGTCACTTCACCGCTTCATGATGGAGGGCTTCAAGCGCCCTGATGCGACCGGATCTCCCGTGACCGCTCTTTGGGATCTCCACGATCAGATCGTCCGTGCCCTCGGCTACAGATCTCCGATTCCCGCGACCTACTCGTGAACATGTTTCAGTTCCGGCAACGCAACACACCGGTGCTCAACCTCGGGCGAATCGACCAGCCCCGCGATGACGTCGACACCACAACGATGGTGGGCGAAGTGCGCTCGACTGGCCAGCCAACCGAAGCACACGAGTCAGCAACGGACGGCTCCAGCGAATGAGGCGACACAGGCGAGCCAAGGTGCGCGAGCGGTCAGATCACCTTCTTGCCGGTGACACGCCTGGAGTTGCCCGGCAGCCTCTCCGTGACTTGACCAGGCCTCCCGCAGCAGAGCCCGAGAGGGGAATCGAACCACTGGCCTACGCATTACGAGAGCGTTGGTCAGGGGTTCGGGCGGCTTGCTGGGCCAGTCATGGCGCCGGGGGGAAAGCGGTCGGAGTGGGACCTGTCGGCGTCGTGCGGGTCGTTGGTGCCCGTGCTCCTGACGGGTCGAAGACGGTGTGGGCGGCCAGCGCCGGATCGCTTCTGGGTGGGATGCAGATCCCACGTCAGGGTGGGGGCAGGAGTTGTTCGAGGCCCCGACGGATGTCGGGGCGGGGACGGCCGGAGGCGTGCTCGACCTGGGCGGCTTCGACGACGGCGCCGAGGAAGACGCGGGCGGTCGCCTCGGGCTCGTCGTAGCCCATGGCGGCGAAGTCGTCGCGGGTCCAGGCGGCGAACTGCTCGTTGCGCCTGACGATCTCCTCGGCCAGCCCCGGCTCTCCCCGGGCACCGAACAGCACCGCCCGCACGAGGTGGTCCCGCCGGCAGATGTCGAGGTAGCGGGTGGCGGCCAGCAGGAGGCGTCGCCGGCCCGGCGGCTCCTCGCCGGCGGCCGCCACCACCTCGTCGTAGACCCGGTCGTGCCAACTGCGATGCAGCGCCACCAGGTAGCTCTCGCGGGTGCCGAAGTGGTGCAGCAGGCTGCCCTTGGCGACCTGGGCCTCGGCCGCCACCCGGTCGAGGCTCAGCTTCGTCAGGCCCCGCTCGGCCGCCACCACCGCGCCGGCGTCGAGCAGCGCCCGGCGGGTGCCCTCCGGGTCGCGGCGTCGACCCGAGCCGCGGGAGGCCCCGCTCGTCGGCCCGTCACCCGGCGCACCCGGCTCGTCCATGTCGCCGGACGCTAGTTCGACCCGGCCGTCGTCCCGACGACCGGAAGGCCGCGAGTTGCTGTAAACCGTCCGGACGGTCAGTATGGCTCGCATGGCCGAACCCGCAGCCCCCCGCCGGGCGGACCGCACCCCGCCTCCACCGCCCTCGACCACGTCCTCAGCGACCCCGCGCTTCCGCCGCTTCGTCGCACTCGGCGACAGCCTCACCGAAGGGGTCGGCGACGTGCCGAACCCCGACGGGACCGAGCGCGGCTGGGCCGACCGCTTCGCCCGGCAGCTCGCCGCCGTCCACCCCGACCTCCGCTACGCCAACCTGGCCGTCCGGGGCCGGCTCATCGCCGACGCCCACGACCAGCAGCTCGGCGCCGCGCTCGCCCTCCGACCCGACCTCGTCAGCGTCGTCATCGGCGGCAACGACCTCACCCGTCCTCGCTTCGACCTCCACCTGGGCCTCGCCCGCATCGACGAGATCCACCGCCAGCTGCACGCCGCCGGAGCCACGGTCCTGACCGCCACGGTCCCCGACGGCGCGCTGCTGGCGCCGGCCGCCCGTCTGCTGCGCGGACGCATCGCCCGCTTCAACGAGGGCGTCCGTCGGATCGCCGCCCGGCGGGGGTCGCTCCTCCTCGACGCCGAGCGCGACGAGGGCCTCGCCGACCCCGACCTCTGGTGCGAGGACCGGTTCCACCTCAGCCCCCGGGGCCACGACCGGCTGGCCGAGGCGATGGCCGGCACGCTCGGCCTGCCCGGCGCCGCCCAGCTGCCGGTGTCGACCGGCCCGGTGTCGTGGGACGGCGTGCGCCGACCCGGCGACGACCTGCGATGGGTCCGGGCGTTCCTGCTCCCGTGGCTGGGTCGCCGCCTCACCGGCCGCTCCTCGGGCACCGGTCGGCGGCCGAAGCGCCCCGTGCTCCTCCCCGTCACTCCCCTCGCCGCCAACACCGACGACGCCGCCGCCGACACCGGCCACACACCAGCGACCGCAACGACGACGGTGTCCACAGCGGACGCCGGGACCGACGCACCGGATGCGCTCACAAACTGACACCCCGCCGGGCGGCTACTCGTTCGGCACGGGCCGACCGGCGGCCGAGCGGCTGCTGGTGGTCGCCCGGGTGTTCGGGCCCGTGCTGGCCCGGGTGCTGGGCGACCTTCCGCCCCGCCGGTGGAGCACCGCCGTCGACCTGGGCTGCGGGCCCGGGTCGTCGACCGCCGACCTGGTCCGACTGCTGCGGACGGACCGGATCGTCGGTGTGGACGCGTCGCCGGCGTTCGTGCGAGCGGCACGGGGCCGGGTCCCCGGCGCGGCGTTCGTCGTCGGCGACGTGACCCGCCCCCTCCCCATCGCGCGGCCCGACCTCCTCTACGCCCGCTTCCTGCTCTCCCACCTCCCCCGCCCGCTCGAGGTGGCCGCCGGCTGGGTGGCACAACTCGGCGGGGGCGGTCACCTGGTCCTCGAGGAACCCGAGCGGATCGACACCGACGACCCCACGTTCCGCCGGTACCTCCGGCTCACGACCGGCGCGGTGGCGAGCCGCGGGGCGACGATGCTGGTCGGTCCGACGCTGGCCGCCATCGGGCCCGGCGACCTGCCGCCCGGGGCGCAGCTGGTGGTCAACCGGGCGGTCGAGCACCCCGTCGCCGCGGCCGACGCCGCCACCATGTTCGCCCTCAACCTGGCCTCGCTCCGGGACGACCCATCGGTGCGGGCGCGCTGGACCGCCCGCGCGCTCGACGACCTGGCCGACCGCCTCGACCGGATCCGCACGTCACCGACCGACGCCGGCGCCCCGCACCCGCCGGTCGTCTGGCAGGTGCGCCAGGTGGTCGTGGCGGCGACGGACGGGGCGCGGCCCACCCACCCGTCCGCCGACCGGCGAACCGACCGATGCACTGGCGTCCCTGGCGGCGACCAGGGCGCCGAGGGCTGAGGTCGGCGCCGTGGACGGTGCACGGTTGGCGCGGGAGCTGGGTGTGGCGGACCTGGAGGTGCGACTGGGCGACGTCGACCGGCGCCTGCTCGAGGTCGTCGACGGCGTCGAGGGGCTGTCGGCGCCGAGCCGGCGGGTGACGGCGGCGGGCGGCAAGCGGCTGCGCCCGGCGTTCACGATCGCGACCGCGGCGCTGGGCGGCGTGGACGACCGGCGGGTCGTCGACGCCGCCGCGGCCGTCGAGCTCGTGCAGATCGGCTCGCTCGTGCACGACGACCTCCTCGACGGGGCGGCGACCCGCCGGGGCGTCCCCACCATCAACGGCGTGGAGGGAGCGCCGATCGCCCTGCTGGCCGGCGACTTCCTCCTCGCCCGGGCCGGCGAGCTGGCCGCCGGGGTGGGGCCGGAGACGGCCGCGCTGCTGGCCACGACGATCGCCGAGCTCTGCGTCGGCCAGAGCCAGGAGCTGCAGCAGACCGCCGATCTCGACCGCACGATCGACCAGCACCTGGCGTCGATCCGGGGCAAGACGGCGCGGCTGTTCGGCTGCGCCTGCGAGATCGGGGCCCTGGTCGCCGGCCTTCCCGCGACGGTGACCCAGCGGCTGGCCCGCTACGGCGAGAGCTTCGGCATGGCGTTCCAGCTGCTCGACGACATCCTCGACCTCGCCAGCGACCCCGAACGCCTCGGCAAGCCGATCGGGACCGACCTGGCGACCGGCGTCTACACGCTGCCCGTGCTCCTGGCTGCCCAGGACCTCCGCTCCGCCGCCGCCCTGTCCGCCCACCTGCGCGCCGGCGAGGTCGCCGCGGCCACCGACCTGGTGCTCGGCAGCGGTGCCGTCGACGCGGCGCTGGGTCGCGTCGACGCGTTTGTCGAGGCCGCCACCGCCGCGGCGACGGCGGCCGCCGCCGATGCGGCCGGGGGCGGCGTCCCCGGTGCCGCGGGCCTGGGTGCGTTCGCCCGGTCCTACGTCGCCTGGGCGCTGGAGGCGTTCGTCGATCGTCGGCGCTGGTCGCCGGGCGAACGGGTCGGATAGTTTTAGAGCATGGGTTCTAGAACGGTCGACCGGATGTACCGGGCGTTCGCCGAGCGCGACCTCGACGGCCTCCGGTCCGTCCTGGCGGGCGACTTCGTGGGCCACGTCAGCGCGGGGATGCCGCTCGGGGTCGGGGGCCGGCACGACGGGGCCGAGGCGATGATCCACGACGTGTGGCTCCCCGTCTTCGGCGCCTACGACGTGACCCCGGTGCCCGACTCGATCGTCGAGGTCGGCGACACCGCCGTCGTCCACGGCTGGTACCGGGGCACGGTGCGCGCCACGGGCGAGGAGGTCGCCGCCGAGCTCGTCCACCTGCTCACCCTCGACGGCGAGCGCGACCGCATCACCGGGCTCCGCCAGGTCACCGACACCGCCAGCTGGCCGCCGCCGGCCGCACCCGAGGCCTGACGTGGGGCGCCCGGCGAAGTTCACCGACGCCGACCTCGTCGGGGCGGTGGGCCGGATCGTCGCCGCCGACGGGCCCGGCGCGGTCACCATCCGGACCGTCGCCGCCGAGGCCGGCGCGCCCGTCGGGTCGATCTACCACCGCTTCGCCTCCCGGGAGCTGCTCGTCGCCACGGCGTGGGTGGCCGCCGTCCAGGACTTCCAGGCCGGCTACCTCGCCGCCCTCACCCACCCGGACGTCGACGAGGCCGCCCGCGGGGCCGCCCGCCACGTCCCGCTCTGGGCCGGCGCCCATCCCGAGGGGGCCGCCCTGCTCCTCCGCCACTCCCGCGCCGAGCTCGTCGGGCGCTGGCCGGACGAGCTCGACGACGTGCTCCGCGACCTCAACCGCCCGCTCCTCGCCGCCCTCCGCGCCCACGCCAAGGCCCGGTACGGCCGCAGCGGGCAGGCGGAGCTGCGCCACGTCCGCTACGCCCTCGTCCACGTGCCGGGGGCCGCGGTCCGCGCCACCCCTCGCCCCGCGACGCTCGCCGACGCAGTCGTCGACGCCGCCCTCGCCGCCCTCCGCGCCCACACCCCGGCGCGGTGACGCCCGCAAAGCCGGTGACCAGGCCGACCGGCCGACCGGCCGACCGGTCAGGGCGTCGAGGCCAGCGATGCGAGGCGCTCGGCGACCCGGCGGCGGACGGCCGCCACCTCGGGCGTGGCGAGCCGGGGCTCCAGGCGGACCGCCTCGGCGAGGTCGTGGTCGGCGGCGTCGGGATCGCCGTGCTCGGCCTCGATGAGGCCCCGCTGCAACAGCGCCTCGGCGCGGAGCGCGCGGTTCTCGTCGACCAGCACCAGGACCGCCGTCAGCTCGCCCAGCGCCGCCTGGCTCAGGCCCGCCCGGTCGAGCGCCTGCGCGAAGTCGATCCGGACGCGGAGGTCGCCCCGGAGGCGGTCGAGCGCCCCCCGGAGCTCGGCCAGGGCATCGACGTAGCGGCCCCGCCGCAGGAGCAGCCGCCCCAGCGACGCCTGCTGCTGGCCGACGGCCCGCACGTCCTGCTCGGCGTCGAACAGCTCGGCGGCCCGCCGGAAGCTGCGCTCGGCCGTCTCGTACAGCTCGTCGACCCGCTCGGCCTCGGCCGGCACACGGCCCAGCACCAGCTCACCGAGGAAGACGTTGGCCTCGGCCGCTCGCCGGGGATCGCGCTCGCCGGCGGCCCGCAG
>DATCLV010000439.1:0-4765 GCA_036563745.1 Acidimicrobiales bacterium
CGCCGGCGCCGCCGCGCCCGCCGGCATCACCGCCGACGACCCCGCCGCCCACGACGGCGCCGCCGACCACCACCCGGCCGTCCCTGCCGGAGTGGCCGGTCTGCCCGGCGCCGACGTCCAGCACGTCGACCACGTCGTCGACCACCACGTCCACGACGTCCACGACGAGCCCGTCGACGACCACGACCACGGTGCCGCCGGGGTGCCCCACGACGACGACCACCACCACGTCGACGACCACGACCACCACGACCACCACGACGGTGCCGACCACCCCGTCGACGGTGTCGTCGTCCACGTCGACGTCGACCACCACCGGCACCACGATCCCCACCCCCTGACCCCCTCCCAAATTGCGTTCGAAAAGCCGCGTAGATCGGCCTTGTCGACGCAATTTCGGTTGGGCCGGGCGGTTGGGCGGGGCGGTCAGCCCTTCAGGGCGGCGACCAGGTCGTGGCGGCCCTGTCGGGCGGCCACCTCGCGGTAGGTGTCCATCACGATCCGGACCACCTTCCGCTCGTCGAAGAGGTCCTGGGCCCGCTGGGCGGCGGCCTTGCCCATCGCCTCGCGGCGGTCGGGGTCCTCGCCCAGCGCCAGGATCGCCTCGGCCAGCGCCTTCCCGTCGCGCACCGGCACCAGCAGGCCCGTGCGCTCGTGGTCGACCACCTGGCGGCAGCCGCGGACGTCGGTCGCCACGATCGGCAGGCCCGACGCCGCGGCCTCCATCGCCGCCCGGGGGAAGCCCTCCCGGTAGGAGGGGAGCACGAAGATGTCCATGGCGGCGTACAGCGCCTCGACGTCGAGGCGGTGGCCCAGGAAGACCACGCCCACGGCCTCGGCCGCCTTCATCTCGGCCGGGGTGATGGCGTCGGCCTTCTCGGGGTCGTCGGGGCCGACGGCGACCACCACGTAGCGGCCGGGGTGGCGCTCGTGGAGGATCCGGGCCGCCTCGAACAGCTCCCGGAAGCCCTTCTCGACCACCAGGCGGCCGACCATGCCCACCACGATCTTGTCGGACGGGGCGGCCCACTCGGCCCGCCGCGCCGCCCGCACCTCCTCCGGCACGCCGCCGGGGCGGAACCGGTCGAGGTCGATGCCGTTGCCCAGCAGCTTCGTGCGGCGGCGGACGTTCACCCGGGTGCGGAGCAGCAGCTCGACGTCCTCGGGGTTCTGGATGAGCTCGGCGTGGGAGAACCGGGCGGCCAGCGCCTCGAGGGCCAGCACGACGGCCCGCTGCCAGCGCGTGTGGTTCTCGGTGACGTAGAGGCCGTGGTTGGTGTTGACCACGATCGGCACGCCCGCCAGGCGGCCCACCACCCGCCCGTACAGGCCGGGCTTGGGGTTGTGGGTGTGGAGCACGTCGACGCGCTCCCGGCGCAGGATCTGCCACAGCTCCCAGGCCGCCTTGAGGTCGGCGAGGGGGTTCATGCTGCGGGTCGACGACCCCAGCGCCACGTGGGTGATGCCGTCGTCCTCGAGGAACTCGACGTCCTCCCCGTCGGCGCTGATGCCGAGGGCCTCGCCGCCCGGGAGGTCGCGCACGGCCCGCAGCTGGGGCAGCAGGAGGAACCGGAGGCTGGAGGCCACCGTGGTGAGGTGCGCGACCCGGATCGCGTGGGTGCCCGCCGCTCGGTTCATGGTTCGCCCGCCTTGTCCTCTGTCGTCGAGTGGGTCTAGGTCGCCAGCACCGCGTCCAGCTGGTCGAGGGTCGTGATCTCGTGGTCGACGTCGTCGCCGCTCTCGACGTCGGCGTGCAGGCTCAGCCGCCGACGGACCCGCACGGTCCGCCACCCCAGCGAGCGGGGCCCGGCGAAGTCCTTGGCCGGGTTGTCGGCCACGTACACGCAGCTCTTGCCGTCGACGCCCAGCTCCTCCTGCACCAGCTCGAAGCTGCCGGGGTCCGGCTTGCCCTTGCCGGGGCCGAGGCTGGCGGTGAACACCACCGTCGACGTCCAGTTCTCCAGGCCCAGCGCCCGAGCCTTGGCCTGCTGGCTCGACAGCGGCCCGTCGGTGATGGCGGCCAGGGCGACCTCGCCGTGCCAGCGGTCGAGGCCCTCGCGGGCGTCGGCGGCGAGGGTGATGTTCGGGGTGTGCGTCCGGTAGCGGGCCACCAGCTCGGTGATCACCGCGTCGTCGACGCGGGCGCCGCACTCGGCCAGCACGTCGTCGAAGATCGTGTTGCGGGCACCGGCCTCGAAGGCCGCCCAGGCGCGCTCGGAGAAGTCGTCGATGCCCAGGTCGCGCTGGGCCCACCGGCCCACGGCCTCGAACCCGCTGCGCACGTAGTCGCGCTCCAGGTAGAGGGTGTCGTCGATGTCGAGGACGATGGCATCGACCGCGAGTGTCACTGTCGTTCTGCTTCCTGATCGTTCGGCCGGTCGGTGACGAAGACCGCTGCGTCGTACCGCAGCATCACGAGGTCGTCCTGCCACCCCTGCAGAGGAGCCGTCGATGGTAGACCCAGCGCGTCCTGCACCAGGGCCAGGGGGAAGTCGGCGCCCGCCGCGTACGACAGCGGGTAGCCACCGCCGAAGCGGGGGTTGAGCTCGATGATGGCCAGCTGGCCGGGCTCGTCGCCCACGAAGACCTGCACGTTCAGCGCCCCGTAGGCGCCCGGCAGCGCGGCGCACAGCTTCTCGGCCAGCTCGATCAGTGCCGGCGACCGCACGGTCACGGCCTTCGACACCTCGCCGGCGCGGACCTCGATCCGCCGGCGGGGCACGGCCACCCGGCACTGCCCGTCGCGGTCGGCGAGCAGGTCGATGGTGTGCTCGACGCCCGGCGCCAGCGTCTGGACCAGGACGTCGGGGTCGTCGGCCCGGGCGGCCAGCTCGTCGAGGTCGTGGACGACGCCCACGCCGATCGAGGCGCTGCCGAACCGGGGCTTCACGATCAGCGGGAACGACCAGGCATCGGGGTCGGCCCGCACGTCGGCCGGCGTGCCCTGCTGCACCGTCGGGAACCCCTGGGCGACCAGCCAGTCGTGGGTGCGCTGCTTGTCGCCCCCGATCGCCGCCACCTCGGGGCTGGAGATCGCCACCGTCGTCCCGATGGCGGCGAAGCGCTCGCGGGCGGCGGCGTAGACCGGCAGCTCGGGGTCGAGCGTGGGGATCACCAGGTCGACGCCCTCGCGCTCGCAGATGTCGAGCATCGTCGGGACGAACTCGGGGTCGTTGCACCGGGGCACGAGGAACGACCCGTCGGCGTCGTGGAACGCCCCCGAGTACCAGGAGCAGTCGACCGCCAGCACCCGGCCGCCGGGGACGCCGAGGCCCTCCAGCGTGCGCCGGAACGCCCGCAGCAGCTCGACCCGCCGCCCCGCGGAGGAGATCAGGACGGTCGGCGGCCGGCCCGGTCGGGCGGCCGTGTCAGGCGGCACTCGCCGTCGACCCCATGAACTCCGAGCGGGTGGCGTGGCCTTCCTCGCTGATGCCGTCCCGCTTGAGCACCTTGTCGACCGTGTCGCGCAGCACCCTGAAGTAGAGCTTGGGCGACCGGTTGTCGACGTACCAGACGTCGTACTCGAACTGCTGCTCCCAGGTCAGGCCGTTGCGCCCGTTCACCTGCGCCCACCCCGTGACGCCGGGCCGCACCTCGTGCCGGCGCGCCTGCGTGGGCGAGTAGCGGGGCAGGTAGCGCACCGGCAGCGGCCGGGGGCCGACCATGCTCATGTCGCCCCACAGCACGTTCACCATGGTGGGGAGCTCGTCGATGCTGGTGGCCCGCAGGAACTTCCCGAGCTTGGTGAGGCGCGCCGCGTCCGAGTCGGGGCCCTCCTCGCCCGGCCGCGGGTTGCGCATCGAGCGGAACTTCACCATCACGAAGGTCCGCCCGTGCAGCCCGGCCCGCTCCTGTTTGAACAGGACGGGAGCGCCCATGTCCAGCCGGATGAGCAGGGCTGCCACCAGCATGAGGGGGAGGGTGACGACGAGGACGACCGCCGCCAGAAAAATGTCGATGATGCGTAGTGGGTCAACGACGATGCGCCCGCCGGACCCCGAAGAGCCTTCCGCCACGGAGGGGAAGTCTGACGCATCGCGCCGCCGGGCGCCAGAGGCGATTTCCGAACGGCCCGACCAGCCCTGACGGCGACGCCGCCCCGATGCCGCCCGATGCCGCCCGGCGCCGCGCCGGCGGCCGCCCGACGTCGGCCCGGCCGGTGCCCTCGGCCGGGCGCGACCCGGGGCTCGGGGCTCAGCTCGACTGGCCGAGCAGCGTCCGGTTCTTGACCACGGCCTTGGCGTAGTCGCGGTTCATGTAGGCGATGAAGTCGATCGAGATCTCCTTCGGGCACGCCTCCTGGCACTCGGCGTGGTTCGTGCAGGAGCCGAAGAACTCCTCCATCGTCTCGACCATCGCCACCGTGCGGTTCCAGCGCTCCGGCTGGCCCTGCGGCAGCAGGTTGAGGTGCTGCAGCTTGGCCGCGGTGAAGAGCTGGGCGGCGTTGTTCGGGCAGGCCGCCACGCAGGCGCCGCAGCCGATGCAGGCCGCGGCGTCCATCGCCTGCTCCGCGTTCTCCTTTGGAACGAGTATCGCATTCGGGTCCGGCGCCGCCCCCACGTTTGCCGAGATATAGCCGCCCGCGGCGATGATGCGGTCAAACGCACTCCGGTCGATGACCAGGTCCTTGATGACTGGAAACGCTCGCGCTCGAAATGGCTCGATGACGATCGTATCGCCATCCTCAAAATGCCGCATGTGAACCTGACAAATCGTCGCGCCCGGCACCGGTCCGTGCGGTCGACCATTCACGACCATCCCGCAC
>DATCLV010000440.1:0-4384 GCA_036563745.1 Acidimicrobiales bacterium
CTCTACGGGGGCGGGCCGCCGGCGTCGCCGCAGCTGTACGACCCGGAGGACCGGGCCAAGCTGCGCCTCGAGAGCGGCGGCCTGTTCGAGGACCTGCCCCGCGAGGAGGGAGGCCGGGCCGTCGTCGCCGACCCCCGCAACGACGAGAACCTGATGGTCTGCGGGCTGCAGTGCGCGTTCATCTGCTTCCACAACAACGTGGTCGACCTCGTCCGCGAGGAGGGCGACACCCTCCCCCAGTTCGTCTTCGCCGAGGCGCGGCGGCGGGTGCTCGACCACTACCAGTGGATCGTCGTGCACGAGTTCCTGCCCCAGATCGTCGGTCGGGACGTCCTGCACGACGTCCGCCGCCGTGGGCGCCGCTACTTCCGGCCCGAGGCCGGGGCGACGATGCCCGTCGAGTTCCAGGGGGCCGCCTACCGGTTCGGCCACAGCATGGTCCGACCCTCGTACCGCGCGAACCTGGCCGGCGACGACGGCGAGGCGTTCTTCGGGATGGTCTTCGACCCCGCCGGCGAGGGCCGGGACGACCCCGAGGACCTGCGGGGCGGCTGCCGGGCACCCCGGCGGTTCATCGGCTGGCAGACGTTCTTCGACTTCGGCGACGGCGAGGTGCGCCCCAACAAGCGCATCGACACGAAGCTGTCGACGCCGCTGTTCGACCTGCCGCTCGGGGCGATCGCCAGCGGCGACCCGCCCACCTCGCTGGCCCAGCGGAACCTGCTCCGCCAGGTCACCTGGTCGCTGCCGTCGGGGCAGTCGGTGGCGCGGGAGATGCGGACCGCGCCCGTGCCGCCCAGCGACATGCCCGAGCTGGCCCGGTACGGGATCGGTCTCGAGAGCAGCACGCCGCTCTGGTACTACGTGCTGAAGGAGGCCGAGGTCCGGGCCGACGGGCTGACCCTCGGGCCGGTGGGCGGCCGGATCGTCGCCGAGGTGCTCCTCGGGATCCTCGAGATGGACCCGAACGCCTACGTCCACCGGCGGCGCTGGCGGCCCACGCTCCCCCAGCGCGACGGCCGGGTGACCGGTGAGTTCACCATCGTCGACCTGCTGACCTTCGCCGGCGTCGACCCGGCGTCCCGGGGCCAGTAGCCGATCCCCCTGCGCCGCCGCGGCGCTCCCGGTCGCCGGGGGCCGGAGCGCCGCGGCGCGCCCTCCCGGGCCCGGGCGTCACCTAACGTGCCGGGGATGGGTGCTGGCGACCGCCGGAGAGGATCGTGGTCCACACGCGGGGCCGTGCCGGCGCTGGCGCTGGTGGGCGCGGCGCTGGCGGGGGCCGTCGCCTGCTCGTCGGGCGACGACGGCGGGCTGTCGCTCGACGACCTGCGGGACACCGGGGACACGTGCCCGGTCGACCTCGCGAACCTGCCGTTCCTCGCCGACCAGGTCGACGCCGGCGTCGAGGTCGAGGTCCACGAGGGCACCGGCGACGGTGGCCTGAGCGACCCGGCCATCGACCAGCTCGGCGGCGTCCACGTCGAGTGCCGGGCTGCCGACGGCACCGTGGCGGTGATCTACGGGTCCGAGCAGCCGAACGCGCTGGCCCTGCTGCTGCCGATGCTCGCGCGCGACCTCGGCCTCTCCGGCGACGAGGCCGAGGTGGTGCTGGCGGCCTACGACGACGCCGAGGCGGGCGACCTGGTCGAGGTGGGCGCCGAGGGCCCGGCGGCCGCCGTGCGCCTCGACATCGACGGCGCCGAGTCTGGGGTCCTGTACCTGTCGACCATCTCGGCGACGCCGGAGGAGGTGGCGAGCGCCGCCGAGGAGCTGGCCGACGACCTCTAGGCCCTGTCCTGGCGTCGGCCGCGTCCCGCGGTTCGGGCCGGCGAACCGGGGAAGACCTTCGGCGTCGACGGACCTGGGGAGGTACCCACATGGCGTTCGCCACCAGTTTCGTGCTCGTCGGGATCGGCGCGGCCCTGCGCATGGCGCTCCCCTGCGCCCGCGGCATCCGCACCTGACGACCGGAGACCCCACGGGTGCGCCGGCGCCCGACCCCGGCGCACCTGCCGGGGCCCGGCGCCGGCGGGCCCCGTGCCGTGGGTGGCGCCGGGCGGCGGTAGCGTCCGCCGATGCGGATCTACCACCTGGCCCTCGCCGGCGAGTGGGCCGCGGCCCGGGACGCCGGCGAGCCCTACCGCCGCTCGACCGTCGGGGTGTCGCTGGAGGAGGAGGGCTTCGTCCACTGCTCGTTCGCCGGGCAGCTCGCCGCCACGGCCCGGCGGTTCTACGCCGGCCGGGACGACGTGGTGGTGCTCGTCGTCGACACCGACCGGTTGGCGGCACCGGTGGTCGTCGAGCCGGTGGGCGACGCGGGCGGCGAGGAGTTCCCCCACGTGTACGGGCCGATCGACCTCGACGCGGTGTCCGCGGTCGTGCCGGCCCCGCCGGGACCCGACGGCGTGCCGGACGTCTCGGCCGCCGCGCCCCCGCCTAGCGGAGGGTGAGGTCGCCGTAGGCGGCCCGGACGCAGGCATCGGGGGCGTCGACGCCCGCGAACACGCCGGTGGCGGTGACCGTGAGCTCGCCGACGCCGCTGACGTCGAGCTGGAGCCGGCTCGACTCGCCCTCCGCCAGCGTCTTCCACCACACCTGCTCGCCGTCGACCTCGAAGCCGATCTCGGCCGTGAGGCCGGTGTCGGTCCCGTCGACCAGGCCGACCACGCCCTCCAGCCAGGTGTAGGCGCCGCCGAGGTCGTAGGTGACGGTCCGGGCCTCGCCGTCGTCGCAGGGGCCGATGGGGCCCGACACCACGGTCTCGGCGTAGGCGGCGCCCCCGATGGTGACGCCGTCGCCGGCCGGCTCCCAGCCGGCGTCGCCGACCGGGGGGAGCTCGGAGAGCAGCCCGGCGGTCGGGGTGCCGGGAGCGGTCGTGACCGGCGGGACGCTCGACCCGACCGTCGTGTCGGCGGTGTCCGCTGCGTCGTCGTCGGTGCCGGCGTCCGCCTCGGCCGCCTCGTCGCCCGCGGCCCCGTCGTCGCCGTCGTCGTCACCGCCGAGCAGTAGGAGGCCGGCGACCACGGCCAGGACCGCGACGACCGCCACGCCGACGAGGAACGGCACGACCCATGCCGGGCGCGCCTCCCCGCTCCCCGCCCCGGCCTCGGCGTCGTCGCGGTCGGTGCCGTCGGCGTCGGCCCCGGCGCCGCTCGCCTCGCCCTCGTCCGTGGTGCCCTCGCCGTCGGTGTCGTCGGCGTCCTCGTCGGCGTCCTCGGCCTCGTCGGCACCGTCGTCGCCCGCCGCCTCGGGGCCCGTCACCGCCTCGTCGTCACCGTCGTCGCCCGCCGGCTCGGCGGTTGCCCCGGCCTCGGGCGCCTGGGCGCCGCCGGAGGCGTCGGGATCGGGCGTGGTGTCGTCGTCGTGGTCCGCCACGGGAGGCCACCCTACGGGACCCGGGAGCGGTACTGTGCCCGGCTCCCATGGTCGGTGACGCGGTGGACTGGTCGGGCCTGCGGCCGAGGTTCGAGTGGCGGTCCTCGCAACGGCACCTGCTGGCGCTCGCGTCCCACGTCGAGGACCGGCGCTGGCACCTGTGCGCCCCACCGGGCGCCGGCAAGACGCTCATCGGGCTGGAGCTGGCCCGCCAGGTCGGCGCGCCGACGCTGATCCTCGCCCCGACCGTCGCCATCCGCGACCAGTGGCGGGCGTCGACCGCCCTGTTCGGCGCCGACCCCGCCACCTTCACCTCCACCGACCCCGACACGCCCGCCCCGCTCCTCGCCGTCACCTACCAGCTGCTCGGCAACCCGGGCGACGCCGCCGCCGAGCTGCGGGCCGCCGCCCGCCGCCTGTGGGTCGCCGAGGTCCGCGACGCCGGCGGGCTCGACGACGCCGAGGCCGAGCGCCGGGTCGCCACCACCGAGCGGGCCGACCCCGAGCGGGCCCGCCGGGAGCACCGGCGCCACGTGCGGGCGCTGCGCCGCACGCTCACCCAGGGCGGCGACCTGGGCCTGTCCCGCGCCGACCTGCTGGGTGCCCGGCCCCTGGCGCTGGTCGAGCGCCTGGCCGAGGCGGGCATCGGCTGCGTGGTGCTCGACGAGTGCCACCACCTGCTCGACTGGTGGGCCCTCGTCGTCGGCGCCCTGGTCGAGCGGCTGGAGCAGGAGCGCCCGGTCGCCGTGGTGGGGCTCACGGCCACGCTCCCCGACCCCGACTCGTCCCGGGAGGCGGAGAACTACCGGGGCCTGCTCGGCGACGTCGACGCCGAGCTGCAGCTGGCGGCCATGGTCGCCGACGGGACGGTGGCCCCCTGGCGCGACGGGATCCGCATCGCCCGGCTGACCGACGACGAGCAGGCGTTCCTCGACGTCTGGGCCGACCGGTTCGCCACCGAGCTCGACGAGCACCTGGCCGGCGAGGCGTTCGTGACCTGGGCCGTCGG
>DATCLV010000442.1:0-4026 GCA_036563745.1 Acidimicrobiales bacterium
CCGTGGTGGTCGAGCGCAACGTGCTGGAGTGGCGCCTCGACCCGACGAGCCCCTGGCGCCTGCCCGAGGTGACCGACCACGACCAGCAGATCGTGGTCGTCTGCGACGAGGGCTACGCCTCGTCCCTGGCCGCGGCCAGCCTCCAGTCGCTCGGCCTCCGCAACGCCACCGACCTCGACGGCGGCTACCAGGCCTGGCGCCGCTTCACCACCGCTCCCGACGCCCTCGGCTGATCCGTCGCGCCCCGTTCGGGTCACTGCCCGCGGAAGTCGGGCGGGCGCCGGTCGCGGAAGGCCGCCAGGCCCTCCTGCAGGTCGGCGCTCGACCACGCCCGGTCGCGGGCGTCCCGGGCGAGGGCGGTCGGCGGCGGCGGGGTGCTGACCTGGTGCAGCGCCGCCTTGTGGGCCTGGATCGTGAGCGGCGCCAACGCGGCGATCTCGTGCGCCCAGGCACGGGCGTCGTCGAGGGTGCCGATCCGCTGGACGAGGCCCAGCCGGTGGGCGGTGGCGCCGTCGACGGTCTCGGCGGCCAGCAGCATCGACCGGGCCGTCCCGTGCCCGGCCAGCAACGCCAGCCGCCCGACGGTCCAGGTGTCGACGGCCAGGCCGAGCTTCGCGGCCGGGATCCCGAAGCGGGCCTCCTCGGTGGCGACCCGCAGGTCGCAGGCCACGGCGAACTGGGTGCCGGCTCCGAGCGCGGCGCCGTCGACGGCGGCGATCGTGACGAACGGCGCGCTCGCCAGCCGCTCGAGGACCTGCTGGAGGAGGGCCACGAACGCCTGGTCCTCGACGCCGGTGAGGTCGGCGCCGGCGCAGAAGTGCCCGCCGGCCCCGGTGAGGATGGCGACCCGGACGCCCTCGGTCGCCGGCTCGCCGAGGCGCACGGCCAGCACGTCGAGCATGGCGTGGTCGACCGCGTTGCGCCGGTCCGGCCGGTCGATGGTCAGCTCCAGGACGTGACCGGTGGTCTGGGTGCGGATCACCCGGCGAAGCTACCCCGCGTACGATGTGACCCGGCCCGAGGTCTCCAAGGGGACGACGATGAGCGCAGCCGCACCCGGGTGGCAACCCGATCCGACAGGACGCCACCAGTACCGGTACTGGAACGGCACCCGCTGGACCGACGATGTCGCCGACGACGGCCGGGCCTCCGTCGACCCGCTCACGCCGCAGGCCGGCGCGGGCGCCCTGGGGAGCCCAGGTGGCCCAGGTGGCCCGGGTGGCCCGGGTGGCCAGGCGGGGCCGGGCACACCAGGCACACCGGGGCCCTCGCCCGGCACCGGCGGCCCGTCGTCCACCGGGCCGCCGGCCACGCAGGCCGGCTCGTCCCCACCGATCGTCGCTGGAGGCCCGTCCCAACCGGGCCGACCGACCGGCCCCGACCCGTCCACCCCCGCCGGTCCCGGTGGCGTCGGCGGGTCCGGCGCACCGCCGGGCCCCGGTTCGATCTCGCCCTCCGGCCCGGGCCCTGGTCCCGGGCCGAGCCCTTCCGGCCCCGGTGGGCCGAGCCCCGGTGGGCCGAGCCCCGGTGCCGCCGGGCCGCCCGGCGGCTCGAACGGCGTCGACCAACCCGGGTGGGGCGCCCCGACCCAACCCGGCGCCGGAGGACCGGGCAGCACCGGCGCCGCGACCGAGCCGGCCGGGCCCGCCGCCCACTGGGCCGCAGGGCTCGGCAACCAGCCGAGCCCCGACCCCGGTGCGAGCGGCGGGCACTGGGCCGCCGGCCTGGGCCGCCCGACCGACCCGGCCGCGAGCCCGGCCTCGCCGTCCGGCCCCGGCGGCGCGGCGCCGTCGGGCTACCCCGCCGGATCCGCCGGGTCGTCCGGGTCCCCCGGCTCCCCGGCATCTCCCGGTGCTCCCGCAGCTCCCAGCTCCCCCGGTGCTCCCGCCTCCCCCGACCCGGGCGCCGGCACCCCCGGTCCGGCAGGCACCCCCGGCCCGCCGTCGTCCTCGGCGGCCGGCGCCGCCTGGGGTGGCGCGACCTACGACCGCCCGACCGGGCTGTCGCCGCAGTCGACCCAGCTCAGCCGCCCCGGCGCCTACCAGCCGGGCGTCGAGCCGCCCCCGCCCGCCCGGCCCTTCCGACCGGCGGGCCCGTCCGGCGAGCGTCCCGCACCCGACGGCGGACGCGAGGGCGGCGGCCGGTCGACCGGGCTCCTCGTCGCCCTCGGCCTCCTGGTCCTCTGCCTGGTGGGCGGCATCGTGTTCGTGCTGCTGAACCAGGACGGCGACGACGAGGAGGAGACCAGCGGGTCCACGACCACGTCGTCGTCGACCACCACGGAGCCGACGACGACCACCACCAGCGAGCCGGAGCAGTCGGAACAGGTGGTCGAGGAGTTCGCCACCGCCATCTTCGAGGGGTCCGACGGCACGTTCACGCTCGACCAGTCCCGCTGCATGGCCAGCGGCATCCTCGACGTGATCGGGTTGGAGCGCCTCGCCGAGGTCCGGATCGAGGCCGGCGACGACTCGGCGGTCAACCCCGTCGACCTGCTCACCGAGGAGGAGCAGGAGGCGGCGTTCGACGTGATGCGGGACTGCGTCCCGGCCGACACCGCCGACACGGCCATCCCGGGCTGAGCGCCCGGTCCGGTGCCACGACCGCCCGGCCGGCAGGCCGTCCTCCGGTCCGTCATCCGGGCGTGCGACGAACGACCGCGTAACTGGCTCGTCGCGGCACCCTCCGGCCCGTAGCCTCGACGCCATGCGCGTAGGGATCGTCGGGGCCACCGGCCAGGTCGGTGGCGTCATGCGGGATGTGCTGGCCGAGCGGGGGTTCCCGGTCGACGAGATGCGGTACTTCGCCTCGGCCCGGTCGGCCGGGCAGGAGCTGCCGTGGGCCGACACCGAGGTCACCATCGAGGACGCCGCCACCGCCGACTACGCCGGCCTCGACGTCGTCCTGTTCTCGGCCGGGAAGGGCGCCTCGAAGGAGCTGGCGCCGAAGGTCGCGGCCCAGGGCGCGATCGTCGTCGACAACTCGTCGGCCTGGCGGATGGACCCCGACGTGCCGCTGGTCGTGTCGGAGGTCAACCCCGACGCCCTCGCCGAGATCCCCAAGGGCATCGTCGCGAACCCCAACTGCACCACGATGGGCGCCATGCCGGTGCTCGCCCCGCTGCACCGGGCGGCGGGCCTCCGGCGGCTCGTGGTGAGCACCTACCAGGCGGTGTCCGGCGGTGGGCTCGCCGGCGTGGCCGAGCTCGACGAGCAGGCCCGCAAGGTGGCCGACCGCGCCGCCGCCCTCACCTTCGACGGCGAGGCGGTCGAGTTCCCGGCGCCCGCGAAGTTCGCGGCGCCGATGGCGTTCAACGTCCTGCCGCTGGCCGGGTCGATCGTCGACGACGGCCTCGGCGAGACCGACGAGGAGCAGAAGCTCCGCAACGAGAGCCGCAAGATCCTCGGCATCCCGGACCTGCCCGTCTCCGGCACCTGCGTGCGGGTGCCGGTGTTCACCGGGCACTCGCTGTCGATCAACGCCGAGTTCGAGCGGCCGCTGTCGCCGGACGACGCCGTCGAGCTGCTGCGCGACGCGCCCGGCGTGGTGCTGGCCGACGTGCCGACGCCGCTGATGGCGGCCGGCAGGGACCCGTCGTTCGTGGGCCGGATCCGGCGGGACCCGACGGTCGAGCACGGCCTGGCGCTGTTCGTGTCGACCGACAACCTCCGCAAGGGCGCGGCGCTCAACGCGGTCCAGATCGCCGAGCTCATCGCCGCCCGCTGACCCGGGCGCACCTGGCGATCCCCGTCCCGTGGACCTGCGCACCTTCCAGCAGCTCATGGCCGACACCTACGGGTCCCGCGACCGGGACCGCGGGGTGCCGGCCACCGTCGCCTGGCTGACCGAGGAGCTGGGCGAGCTGGCCCAGGCCGTCCGGAAGGGCACCCGGGAGGAGCAGCTGCACGAGCTCGGCGACGTGCTGGCGTGGCTGGCGTCGCTCGCCGCGCAGCTGGGGCTCAGCCTCGAGGAGGCGGCGGCCCGGTGGGCCGACGGCTGCCCCGACTGCGGCGACCGCCCCTGCAC
>DATCLV010000446.1:0-4781 GCA_036563745.1 Acidimicrobiales bacterium
GCGACCGCCAGGGCGCGCAGCGCGGTGGAGTCGAGCACGTCGAGCATGCGCGCGGCGTCGACGAGCTCGAACGCGCTGCGCTCCCGCTCGCCCGTCCGCACCCAGGGCAGGAACCCCGCCCCGGCCACCGCCGTCGCCCCAGTCAGCATGACCGTCCGCCCGACCATCGCCCCAACTTAGATGCCGTCCCCGCCCGATCCCCGTCGCCCCCGGCTACCCCGCGGCCACGCAAGGTGGCGGCCACCGGGTCGCAGGTGCGAGGGTGCCCGGGTGTCAGGCGGCAGCGGTCGTGGGACGGGAGGAGGGCAGCGGGGCGACGGGCGTGGTGGCCGCCAGCCGCCAGAGCAGCAGCACCCCCACCAGCTCCAGCAGGTGCGGGGCCTCCGCGAGGATCGGCGAGTTGCCGGCCACCATGTCGGCCACGGCGGTGACGGTGAGGCCGGCGGCGAGCGCCATCGCCATCGGGAGGAGGCCGGCGGCCCGTTGCGGCTGCCAGGCGACCACCAGCATCCCCACGGCGAGGGCCAGGCCGAACGCGCCCAGCTCGCGGGTGGCGTGGAGGGCGTCCGCCTGGTCGGCGCCGAACAGGAGCGGGAGGGCCAGCACCAGCTGGGTGAACGCCACGGTGAACAGGCCGTACCGCGCCCACTCGATCGGCGGGCGCTCGACCGGGCGGGGCGAGGGGAGCTGGTCGGCGGTGGTGGCCAGGATGGCGCCGGTCAGGTCGGGGACGGGTTCGGCCGGCCGGACCCGCAGGCCCCGGTGCAGACCCGCCAGGGCGTGGGCGTGCTCCCGGCACGCGGCGCACCCTTCCAGGTGGGCGTCGAGCGCTGCGTCTTCGAGCGGGGGGAGCTCGCCGTCGAGGCGGGCGGAGATCGCCTCGTGGGCGTGGTCGCATCGCATGCCCCAATAGTCGCCCACCCGGTTGCGCCGGTTCCCCGGCACGGCGTTTCACCGTGGGGAATAATGGCGTTATGTCCGACGAGGTGACGCGCCTGGCCTTGGCGGCGCGCGACGGGGACCGGGCGGCGTTCGGCGGCTTCGTGCGCCAGACCCAGGGCGACGTGTGGCGGCTGTGCGCCCACCTCGTCGACCGGCAGAGCGCCGACGACCTCACCCAGGAGACCTACCTGCGGGCCGTGGGGGCCATCGGTCGGTTTCGTGGCGACGCCTCGGCGCGGACGTGGCTGCTGAGCATCGCCCGTCGGGTGTGCGTCGACACGATCCGCCGGCGCACCCGTCGCCGCCGGGCGCTGCGGCGCCGGGGGTCCGACGAGGTGGAGGTCCCGGCCCGGTCCGGCGAGGTCGAGCTGCACGAGGTGCTGGTCGGCCTGCACCCGGATCGCCGGGTGGCGTTCACGCTCACCCAGGTGCTGGGGCTGTCCTACGAGGAGGCCGCCGAGGTGGTCGGGTGCCCGGTGGGAACGATCCGGTCCCGGGTGGCGCGAGCCCGGGCCGACCTGCTGGCGGCGGTCACCGTCGAGGCGCCCGAGGCGTCCGACGCCGGGAACTGACCTACGTCCGACCCTCGCCCGACGGCACAGCCGCCTGCGGGGTCAGGGCTGCCCGCTGGCGGCGGCCGAGGCGATGAGCGCCAGCAGCGCGCCGTCGAGCAGCTCGACGACCCCGTCGCGGTCGAGGGCGTCGCCGGTGCCCGAGGCGCGGGGTGCGCCCGCCGTCCCGCCGTCGCCGCCCGCCGTCCCGCCGTCGCCGTCGGGCCGCGGCTCGGACAGCCAGTCGAGCACCACCTCCTCGGCGAAGGCGACCCAGCCCCGCACGGCCAGCCGCACCCGCCGGGGCGGCTCGGTGCCGCTGAGGTCGGTCAGGTGGTCGACGACGCGGGTGACGACCTCCGACCGGGTCTCGTCGAAGACCGCCCGCAGCCGGGGATCGCCGCCGGAGGCGCCGCGCACCAGCGCCACGTAGGTGTCGCGGTTGGCCGACACGTAGTCGACGAAGGCGGCGACCGCGCTGCGGAGCCGCTCGGGGAGCGGGAGCGTGGGGTCGGGGGCGACGTGGTCGAGGAAGTCGGCGGCCGCGGCCCGCACCACGGCCTCCCGGTAGTCGCGCTTGGAGGGGAAGTAGTGGAACAGCAGCCCGCGGCTGATCCCGGCGGCGGCGGCGATGTCCTCGACCACCAGCGTGTCGAGCGAGCGGGTGCTCAGCATCTGGAGCCCGAGCTCGACGAGCTGGGCCCGGCGGGCGTCCGGGCTCAGGCGGGTGCGCGGCACGGGGGTCACCGTCGAATCCTAAGAGGATCGGCACACGGGGACGGGCCGGGCGGCCGGGCTCTTGTTGAGCTACGTTCAACAGCATGGGGAGGGGACGCCCGGGGGGACGGGTCGCACTGCCAGGAGCGCTCGCGCTCGTCACCGGCGCCGGCAGCGGCATCGGGCGGGCGACCGCCGAGGCGCTGGCCCGGGCCGGCTCCCGGGTGCTGGCCGTCGACATCGACGGCGCCGCCGCCGAGACGACCGCGGCCCGCTGCGCCGAGCTGGGCGCCCCCGAGGCCCACGCCTTCGCCTGCGACGTGGCCGACGCCGAGGCCGTCGTCGCCCTCGCCAAGGAGGTGCACGAGCGCTGGCACGCCCTCGATGTCCTGGTGAACAACGCCGGCGTCGGGATGACCGGCCGCCTCGCCGACATGTCGCTCGACGACTGGCGCTGGATCCGGGGCGTCAACCTCGACGGGGTCGTCCACGGCTGCCACGCCTTCGGCCCCGCCATGGTCGAGCGGGGACGGGGCCACGTGGTGAACGTGTCGTCGGCCCTCGGGTTCACGCCCCGGGCCACCGAGGTCGCCTACTGCACCACCAAGGCCGGGGTGCTGATGCTGTCGCAGTGCCTGCGGGCCGACTGGCGCCCCCGGGGTGTGAGTGTCTCCGCGATCTGCCCGGGGGTGATCGACACGCCGATCATCCGGTCCACCCGGTTCCTCGGCGACCAGGCCGACCCCGCTACCCGCGAGCGCCACATCACGCTGTTCCGGCGCCTCGGGCACAAGCCGGAGGCCGTGGCCCGGGCCGTCCTGCGGGCGATCCGCCGGGACCGGGTGATGGCCGCCGTCGGGTGGGAGGCGAAGCTCGGCTGGCTCGCCCACCGGCACGTGCCGCTGGCGGGGCACCAGCTCGCGGCCGGGCAGCCGGTGCGGTGACGCCGTGGTCGGTGAGGGCGAGGTGACGGCGTGGTGACGGCGACCGGCGCGGTGACGGGCGGACGGCGGTCGGGGACGACGGGCTGAAGGGGAGGGGCATGGCGTCGACCACGATCGGGCAGGTATCCGGGGCGAGCGACGCCCTCGCCACGCTGCCGGGGGCGGAGGAGCGCACCGTCGCCCTCGAGGACGGCGCGGAGCTGGCGGTCACGGTGGCACCGGGCACGGCCGACACCACCGTCGCCGCCGGCGCCGTCGCATCGGGTCGAGCGGGCGATCAGCCGGGCGTGGCGGGTACGTCGGCCGCACCGACCACCGCCCCGACGGTCCTGTTCGCCCACGGTTGGACCAACAACCGCTCGGTCTGGCTGCCGGCCGCCCGGGCGGTCGCCGCCGCGGGTCACCCCGTCGTCCTCTACGACCAGCGGGGCCACGGCGCCTCCACTCGGGGCACCGCGCCGCTCGGCGTCGAGCGCCTCGGCGACGACCTGGCCGCGCTCGTCCAGGCGCTCGACGTGCGCGACGCCGTCCTCGTCGGCCACTCGATGGGCGGGTTCACGATCATGTCGTTCGCCTGCCGGCACCGCGCCCTGCTGACCGAGCGGGCCCGGGGGCTGGCGCTCGTGTCGACCGCGGCCCATGGCCTGTCGATGCGGTGGATGACGCCGGTGGTCGAGCGCCTCCTGCGCAGCCGCACGGTGGAGCGGGTGGTCCGGGCCCGGGGCGGCAGCATGTTCGTCCGCCGGGCGCTGGGGCGCCGGCCTCGGCCCGAGGCCGTCCGGTCGACCCGGCAGATGTTCGTGGACACGCCCGCCGAGGTGCGGGCCGGCTTCTTCGCCACCTTCGGGGCCATGGACCTGCGGCTGGGCCTGGCCGACCTCGAGCTGCCGACCCGGGTCCTGGTCGGCGACCGCGACACGCTCACGCCGCCCCGCCTGTCGCAGGTGATCGCCGACACCATCCCCGGCGCCCGGCTGGAGCGGCTGCCCGACGCCGGCCACATGCTCCCGCTGGAGCGCACCGGGCAGGTCGTCGAGGCGGTGCTGGCGCTGGCCCGCTGAGCGGCGCGGCGCGACGTGCCGGGCGTCGTCGCCGGGCCGCGATGAGTTTCTGCGACGGGCGGGGTCGATAACGGCAACAACGACCCGTCGCAGAAAGGCACGAACGATGACCACCCCCAGCACCACCGTGATCCCCGTCGAGACCCACGTCGACACCCCCGAGGGTGCGCCCGTGCTCACCAGCACGGCCGTGCTCGACGCCCCGATCGCCGCGGTCCACCGGGCCTGCGTCGAGGCCGACCTGCTGGTCCGCTGGTGGGGTCCGCAGGAGCTCACCAGCCGGGTCGAGCGGTGGGAGCCGCAGGCCGGCGGCTCGTGGCGGATCGTCCACGTCGCCCCGTCGGGCGACGAGTACGGGTTCCACGGGGTGTTCCACTCGGTGACCGACACGCAGGTCGTGTGGACGTTCGAGTTCGAGGGCGCCCCCGGCAACGTGTCGCTGCAGACGATCACGCTGGAGGACCTGGGCGACGGCACCACCAAGGTCGTCGACCAGGCCGTGTTCCAGACCGAGTTCGCCCGGGACATGATGGCCGACACCGGCGCCCGCGACTTCGCCCCCACGG
>DATCLV010000447.1:0-4536 GCA_036563745.1 Acidimicrobiales bacterium
GCGTGGGGCTGGGCTGGGCCGAGGCGGCGCTGGCGTTCCAGGAGCTGGGCCGGTCGGGCGTGGGCGGCCCGTTCGTGGCGACGGCGGCCGCGCACGGGGTCGGGCTGGCCGACGGCGTGACGGGCCTGCTGCCGTCGGGGGCGACGGGGCCGATCGGGGCGACGGGGGCGGGCGATGCCGCCGGGCCGCGGCTGGTCGAGCACCTCGACCGGCTCGACTCGCTGCTGGTCCTCGACGTCGACGCGGACGACGCCGGGGAGGTCCGCCGGGTGCCGGTCCCGCCGGGGCGGCCGGTCGAGCGGCCCCTCGACCCGCTGACGCCGGTGTGGCTGGTCGACGAGCTGCCGACCGGCGAGGTGGTCGGCGACGCCGAGGTCGCCCACCGGCTCGCGCTCCGGGTCGCGCTGCTGGCCGCCGCCCAGCAGGTGGGCCTCGGGGCCGCGGCGCTGGCGACGGGCACGGCCTACGCCAAGGAGCGCCACCAGTTCGGGCGGCCGATCGGGTCGTTCCAGGCGGTGAAGCACCTGCTGGCCGACGCCGCGGTCGACCTGGAGGTGGCGCGGGCCGCGGTCGACGCCGCGGCGGTCACCCTCGACGAGGGCGGCGACGTCGATCGGGCGGTCCGGTCGGCCCGGATCGTCGCGTCGAGCGCCGCGTCCACGGCGACCCGGGCGTCGATCCAGGTCCACGGCGGCATGGGCTACACGTGGGAGCTGCCCGCCCACCTCTACCTGAAGCGGGCGCTGGTCCTCGACCAGCTGCTCCCCCCGGCCAAATTGCGTTGATCCGGCCGCATATGTCGGCTTTTCGGACGCAATTTGCCTAAGCGATGACGCCGTCGGCGCGGAGGGAGGCCAGCTCGTTCTCGTCGAGGCCCAGCTCGGTGGACAACACCTCGTCGGTGTGCTCGCCCAGCCACGGCACCCGGGTCTCGGGCCCCTCGGCGACGCCGCTGATCTTCACCGGGTTGCCGGGGATCAGCACCGGCTGCTCCACGCCGTCGGGGCGGGGCATCTCCACCAGCATGTGGCGGCGCTGGTGGTGGACGTCGGCCACGACCTCCTCGTCGGCGAAGCAGGGACCGGCCGTGAGCCCGGCCCGGCCCAGCTCGTCGCACACCGACAGCCGGGTGCGGCCCGCGGCCCAGCCCTCGATCGCCGGCCGCAGCACGTCCTCCAGGTGCTCGACCCAGCCCTCGCGGGTGGCGAGGCGGGGGTCGTCGGCCAGTTCGGGGCGGCCGATCACCTCGCACAGGCGCCGGAAGTGGGCCTCCCGGCCGACCTGCAGGACGAACCAGCCGTCGGCGGCCTGGAACCCGTCGAAGATCACCGCCGGCCGCGCCCGGCCCCTGAGCCCCAGCGACCAGTAGTTGGGGACGATGTCGGTCAGGGCGACGACGGCGTCGAGCATGGCGACGTCGACCCGCTGCGGCTGTCCCGTGCGGTCCCGCTGCCGCAGCGCCGCCAGCAGGCCGATCGCGGCGAAGAGGGCAGCGCCGATGTCGCCCAGCGCCCCGACGGGCGAGACGACCGGCGGCTCGCCGTCGCGCCGGGCGCGCTCGTAGATGCCGGACATGGCCTCGATGATCGGGGCGTAGGCGGGCCACGCCCGGTACGGCGAGTCGCCCTCCTGCCCGAACCCGGACACCGAGGCGTAGACGACGGTGGGGTGCACGGCGACGAGGTCGTCCCAGCCGAGGCCGAGGCGGTCGGCCCCGCCGGCCTTGAAGTTCTCGCCGAACACGTCGAAGCGGGGCGCCAGGGCCAGGACCAGCTCGCGGCCGCGGTCGGTCTTGAGGTCGACGCAGATGCTGCGCTTGCCCAGGTTGTTCCGGAGGAAGGTGGCGCCGACCTGGCGGCCGTCGGGGTCGGTGACGGCGGGGGTGGACGAGCGGCCGAGGTCGCCGTGGCCGGGGGCCTCGATCTTCACCACCTCGGCCCCCAGGCGTCCGAGGAGCTGGGTGGCGAACGGCAGCGCCTGCATCTGCTCGACGGCGAGGATCCGGACGCCGTCCAGTGGCTTGCCCAGCGGGAGGGCTTCGGGGTTGGCGACGTCACCGAGCTGCATCTGCTAAGCAACGTACAGAGAAATGAACGGTCGTTCAAAGTACGACGCCGTGTACGGCGAGCCGCTGGACGGGGTGGCGGTCGGCGGCCGGGCGGTGGTCGAGGTGCCGGTCGACCTCGCGTCGCTGCTCGCCGAGGCGCACCGCCGCCTCCGGGGTCGCCCGGCCGCGGTCCACCGCGGCGACGGCGTGCTGCCCGACCCGCCGGCACCGCCCGAGCGCTGGGTCGCCCCGCCCGACGACGTCGTCGCCGCCCTGGTCGCCGCCGAGCGCCCCGCGGTGCTGGCCGGCCCGGGCGTGGTGCAGGACGGGGCGGTCGCCGGGCTCCACGCCCTCGCCGCCGCCGGGAGCCTCGGGGTGCTCAACACCTGGGGTGCCAAGGGGGTGTTCGACTGGCGCAGCCGCCACCACCTGGCCACCGTCGGCCTCCAGGCCCTCGACTTCGCCCGGGGCGGCCTGGCCGGCGCCGACCTCATCGTGGCCACCGGGGTCGACGGGCGGGAGGCGGCGGGGGACTGGCGGCTGGCGCCCGTCGTGGAGGTGGCGCCGGGGATGCTCGGGCCGCTGGCCGAGGCGTGGAGCCGGCCCCGGGCCGACATCGCCGTCCCGCCGCTGCGGGCCGACCTGGCCCGGGTGACGCAGGCGGGGTGGGCCGTGGCGGCGGCGCCGCTGCCGCCCAGCCGGGTGACCCGCCACTACGCCGAGGTCCTGGGCCCGGGTGGGGTGGTGGCCGCCGACCCGGGGGTCGCCGGCTACTGGGTGGCCCGCACGTTCGCCACCAGCGGGCTCGGTGGGGCGCAGGTGCCCGCCGACCCTGGTGGTGTGGGGTTCGCGGTGGCCGCCGCGATCGTCGCGGGTCTGTTCGACCCGGCCCGGCCGGTGCTCGCCGTCGTCGACCGGGTGGGGGAGGTCCACGAGCGGCTGCTGGAGGTGGCGGCGCGGCTGGGGGTGCCCGTGCCGGTCGAGGTGTGGGACGCCGGGGGCGAGCTGCTCGACGCCCCGGCCCATCTCCGGCGCCTGGAGGGGTTGCTGGCGACCGGCGGCCGGGCGACCCTCGCCACCGATCCGAGCCAGCTCGCGGCGATGGTCGAGGTCGCCGGCCCGGTCGTCGCCTGGGGCGGACCTCCCGCCTTGAACCCTCGTTCGGAAGACTAGAGTTCCGGTTCAATCCACCGGGTCGTGTGCCGACCCGGAGCGTGATCGAGCGGTGGGGGGAGCGCAACGATGACCGCCGAGGTGTGGCTCGCCGGCGACCAGGAGACCGTCCTCGACCTGCTGCGACGGCGGCTCGACACCGACCCCGACGGGGAGTACCTCGACGTCTGCGGCACCAAGGTCACCGCCGCCGAGGTGGCCGACACCGCCACCCGCATCGCCGGGGCGCTGGCCGGGTTCGGGGTCGAGCCGGGCGACCGGGTCGCCACCCTGGTCGAGAACTCGGCCGAGGCGCTGCTGGCCTGGTGGGGGATCGTGGCCGGCGGCGGCGTCGCCGTCCCGGTCAACACCGCCTACAAGGGCGAGTACCTGCGCCACCAGCTGGTCGACTCCGGCGCCCGGGTGCTGATCGTCGAGGCGGACCTGGCGGAGCGGGCCGAGCGGGTGGCCGACGGCGTCGAGGCGCTCGAGCACCTGGTGGTGATCGGCGACGCCGGCGTCGAGGTCCGGGCCGCCACCCACACCTGGGACGAGCTGCTGGCCGCCACCCCGGTGCCGCTGTCGGCGTCGGTCCGGCCCGCCGACCTCGCGACGTTCATCTACACCGGCGGGACCACCGGCCCGTCGAAGGGCTGCATGCTCAGCCACGGCTACCACGGCACCCTGTCCCGGCAGATCGGCATCTGCTGGCGCCGCACCGCCGACGACGTCGTGTGGACCCCCCTGCCGCTGTTCCACTTCAACGCCATCGTCACCGCCGTGCTCGGGCCGCTGGTGTACGGCGGGCGAGCGGCGATCTACCGGCGGTTCTCGGTGTCGAACTTCTGGCCGGAGATGAACCGGGTCGGCGCCACCATCACGTCCACGCTCGGCACGATGGCGTACCTGCTGGCCAACGACATCGACCGGCCCGAGCAGCCCCGGTCCGGGGCGCCCGAGGCCAACACCACGCTGCGGCTGCTGGGCGCCGCGCCGCTGCCGGTGCAGATCGACCGGACGATCCGGGAGCGGTTCGGGATCGAGACGTTCTCCGGGGCCTACGGGGTGACGGAGGCGTCGCTCGTCTCGTGGCAGCCGCCGGGGGTCGAGAACCGGCCCGACGCCGCCGGGGTGATCAACGACGAGTACTTCGACGTGCGGATCTTCGACGACGACGACCACGAGCTGCCCCGGGGCACGCCGGGCGAGATCGTGGTGCGGCCCAAGCGGCCCCACACGATGTTCGAGGGCTACTGGGGGCGGCCCGAAGCCACCGTCGCCGCGTCGAGGAACTGGTGGTACCACACCGGCGACATCGGCCGGATCGACGAGGACGG
>DATCLV010000450.1:0-4256 GCA_036563745.1 Acidimicrobiales bacterium
GCGTAGTTCCTGGTCGACCCGTAGAACCCGATCTGCGTGCGGGCCCGCTGGGCCAGCGGCGCCCGCTCCTCGGGGGTGTCGCCGGCGACGATGAACACCGGGACGAGCAGGTCGACCTCCGACGGGTCGCGGCCGGCGGACTCGGCGCCCTCGGCCACCGCCGGGAGGAGCCGCTCGCGGACGTAGTGCATCGAGTGGAGGGGGTGGACGTGGACGCCGTCGGCGACGGCCCCGGCCATCCTCGTCATCCACGGCCCGACGGCGGAGACGTCGACCTTGACGTCGCCGTGCTCGTAGGCGGGCGGCATCCACTGCGCGGGCAGGAGCGACAGCTGGTAGTAGGGCCCGTCGTGGGCGAGCTTCGCCTCCCGCCGGAAGGCGGCGAGGGTCGCCTTCACCGCCTGGAGGTAGTCGCGCATGCGGGGCCCGGGCGGGTCGTACGCCACCCCGTACCGGCGCTCGACGTGGGCCTTGACCTGGCTGCCGAGCCCGAGGCGGAACCGGCCGCCGGTGTTGCCGGCCAGCTCCCACGCCAGGGACGCGGCGATCATGGGGCTCACCGGGAACGCGACCGCGATGCCGGTCGAGAACGTCAGCGTGGGCGCGGCGGTCGCCGCGGCGGCGATGCTCATCCAGGGCGTCTGGCCGGTCTCGGTGAAGACCATCCCGGCGAACCCGGCCGCCTCGGCCGTGCGCGCCAGGGCGGCGGCGTCGTCCCACCGGCTGGGGCCGACCATCAGGTCGAAGTGCATGGTGTCGCTCCTGTTCGCTGCGAGGGTCGCTGGTCGCTGGTCGCTACGGGGCTGCGGGGCTGGGGCTCGCTGGTCGCTGCGGGTCGGATCAGGCCATGGTCAGGCCGCCGCTCACCGACAGGGTCTGGCCGGTGACGAAGGCGGCGCCGTCGGACACGAGGAAGGCGATGGCGGGGGCGATGTCCTCGGGGGTGGCCAGGCGCCGCATCGGCACCGCCCGGGTGAGCGCCTCGACGAAGCGCTCGCCGTCGTCGAGCTCGGCGGCCATGCCCCGGATCATCGGGGTGTCGGTCGGCCCCGGGCACACGACGTTCACGGTGATGCCGTGCCGGGCGACCTCGCGGGCCACGCTCTTCGAGAACGAGATGACCGCGCCCTTGGCGCCGGCGTAGACCGACTCGAGCGACGATCCCACCCGGGCGGCGTCGGAGGCGACGGACACCACGCGGCCCCGGCCCCGCTCGACCATCCCGGGGAGGACGGCGTGCACGGCGTTGAGCACGCCCCGGTAGTTGACGGCGATGACGCGCTCCCAGAAGTCGGGGGTGGTGTCCACGAACGGGACGAACCGGTCCCAGCCGGCGACGTTGACGAGGGCGTCGATGGGGCCCAGGTCCGCCTCGGCCCGCGCGCGAGCGACCTGCACGGCGGCGTGGTCGGTGACGTCGACGCCGACGCCGAGGTGCGGCCCACCCGGGAGCGACGCGGCGACGGCGTCGGCGGCGGCCGGGTCGAGGTCGGCGACCGCCACGGCGAGCCCGGCCTCCGCCAGCGCCCGGCACGCGGCGGCACCGATGGCGCCCGCGCCCCCGGTGACCAGGGCTACGCTCGCGTTCCCCCGACCGGCGTCGTCCCTGCGGTCCATCGGGCAGAGGTTAAGGGGACGCCGACCCGGGCCGCCCGGTCCCCACGCCGTCCTGGTGGTCCGGCCGGTCAGGTCCCCGTGTAGACGGGGTCGCGCTGCTCCATCCACGCGGCGCCCGCCTCCTGCAGGTCCTTGGACCGCAGGCAGCGGAGCTGCTCCTCACCGGCCACGGCGAGGCTGGCCTCGGGGTCGACCACGGCCGCGTCGACCGCCCGCTTGATGCCGGCGACGGCGAGCGGCGGGCGGGCGGCGAGCCGGCGGGCCAGCGCGTCGACCTCGGCGGCCAGGTCGTCCTTGGGCACGACCCGGTTGACCAGTCCGAGCGACAGCGCCGCGGCGGCGTCGATCCGGTCGGCGAGCCACATGAGCTCCTTGGCCTTGGCCGGGCCGACGAGCCGGGGCAGCCAGACGGTGCCGCCCAGGTCGGGCAGGAGGCCCCAGTTGGTCTCGAGGAGGCCGAACACGGCGTCGTCGGCGGCGACGCGGAGGTCGCAGGCGAGGGCGAGCTGGCACCCGGCGCCGAAGGCGTGCCCCTGGACCGCGGCGATCGTGGGGTACGGGGCGTCGGCGAGCCAGGTGAAGCTCTCCTGGACCTTGCGGACCAGCGGCGGGCCGCTCAGCCCCTCCAGGTCGGGCGCCGGGGCGCTGCCGAAGAAGTCGGTGAGCACCGCCGTGTCGAGCCCGGCGGAGAACGACCGCCCCTCGCCGCCCAGGATCAGCGCCCGGATCGACGTGTCGTTCCCGAGCTCGGCGCCGACCTGGCGCAGCTCGTACCACATCTCGTGGGTCTGGGCGTTGAGCTTCTCGGGCCGCCGGAGGCTGACCCGGACGACGTGGCCGTCGCGCTCGACGGTGACGGTGTGCATGCGAGGACCTCCGGCAGCCGTGGACAGTGAGTTCCATCGTGCAACCAGCCGGGTGAGCCCCGCCACCCGGCGACGAGAGGGCGGCGGCTGCGGGAGGGGGAGACGCAGCCGCCGCCCTCTCGGCCTCACGTCGCCGGGACGGCCTCGGGCACCGGCCCGGGCATCGGCATCGGCTCGGCCATCGGCGCCGTCGTCGCCCGGACGGCGGCGAGGATGGTCGCCGCCACGGCCTCGGGCTCCGAGACGCTGACAGCGTGGGACGCCCCGGCGATCTCGGTCGTGCCCTCGGCGCCGGCCCGCTCGGCGAGGAAGCGGAGCAGCTCGGCCGGGATGTTCAGGTCCATGTCGCCGTACACGAACCACGACGGGACGTCCCGCCACGCCGGCCGCTCGGTGGGGAGGCCCTCGGCGAGCGCCGCCTGCGTGACCGGCCGCTGGGTGGCCGCCATCAGCGCGGCCTGGCGGGCGGGCACGTCGGCGGCGAACTGCTCGTGGAACACGTCCTTGCGGATCGCCAGCTCGGCGCCGCCGGTCGCGACCGGGTAGGCGGTGAGCGCGTCGCCGAGCGTGCTGCCGGGGAACATGGTCGACAGCTGGAACGCCGACTCGCCGGTGTCGGGGGCGAAGGCGGCCACGTAGACGAGGGCGGCGACGGCCGGGTTGCCGGCGGCGGCCTCGGTGATCACGATGCCGCCGTAGGAGTGGCCGACGAGCACGATCGGCCCGTCGATCGCGGCCAGGACGTCACGGGCGTAGGCGGCGTCACCGGCGACGCTGCGCAGGGGGTTGGCGATGGCGACGATGTCGCGGAAGGGCCGCTCGTGGCCGGCGACGACCGGGGTGCCGTGGTGCCCGAGGCACTCGATCACCGGGTCCCAGCTCGACGACTCGGCGAACGCGCCGTGGACCAGGACGATGGTGGGCTTGTCGGTGGGCATGGCTGCCTGCTTTCTGTGGGGATCGGGGGTCTCGGGCGTCAGCGCGGGCCGCGGGCGAGCGCGGTGCGCAGGACGTGGACGGCCTGGTCGAGCGCGGCGGTGGTGGCGGCCGTGCCCCGCAGGGGGTTGAGCATCAGGAAGTCGTGGAGCGTCCCGCCGTAGCGCACGCTGGTCGTGCGCACGCCGGCCTCGACGAGCCGCCGGGCGTACGCCTCGCCCTCGTCGCGCAGCACGTCGTTCTCGTCGACGAGGACGAAGGCCTCGGGCAGGCCGGCCAGCTCGTCGAGGGCGGCGCGCAGCGGCGAGACGGTCACGTCGGCGCGAGCGGCGGCGTCGGGGAGGTAGGCGTCCCAGAACCAGGCCATGGCCTTGGCCGTGAGGTGCGGGCCGTCGGCGAACTCGCGGTAGCTCGCGGTGTCCTGGGCGGCGTCGGTCACCGGGTAGTAGAGCGACTGGTGGACGAAGCGCACGTCGCCGCGCCGCTTGGCCAGGATGGCCAGCACCGCGGCCATGTTCCCGCCGACCGAGTCGCCGGCCACGGCCAGCCGTGACGGGTCGAGGCCCAGGTCGGCGCCCTCGTCGGTGATCCACTGGGCGGTGGCGTAGGCCTGCTCGACCGCGACGGGGTGGCGGGCCTCCGGCGAGCGGTCGTACTCGACGAACACCACCGCGGCGCCCGTGCCGACGCACAGGTCGCGCACCAGGCGGTCGTGCGTGCCGGCGTTGCCGAGGATCCAGCCGCCGCCGTGGACGTACAGGATCACCGGCAGCGGCCCGGGGGCGCCGACCGGCGTGACGATCCGGGCCTGGACGTCGCCGACCGGCGCCGCCACGG
>DATCLV010000453.1:0-3966 GCA_036563745.1 Acidimicrobiales bacterium
CTCCCGGTCCGTGGGCTCGACCACCCACACCCCACCACCCTCGTCCCCGACGACGAACGCGTCCCCCACGCTCCCGATGGCCGTGATGCGCCGATCACCCAGCGCCACGCGCTCGGGCCGGTCGTCGTCGACGTGCGGCGCACCGAGGAGCGTCAGCGAGCCGCCGGGGCCTCCCACCGCCGCCACCGACCCGTCGGCCGTCGCGTGCAAGGTGGCGAGGTGCTCGGTGCGGGGCGGGGCCAGGGGGATCCAGCCCGCCGCCGACTCGCCGAACACGGTCCGGCGGCTGGTGACGAGCAGCGACGGCCGGCCGCGCTCGTCGCGCCCGACGGCGAGCCGGACGGTGCCGGACTCCACCGAGCTCGGCCGCTGCAGGGGTGGCAGCGGATCCACCTGCCCGTCGGCGGTCACGGCCCATCGCTCGATCCGGCCGTCGTCCACCACGACGTGGACGATGTGGCGGCTGTCGTCCCTGGCGACCGCCAGGCTCCCGGCCTCGCCGCCCGGTGGGCGGAGCACCTGGGGCTTGGCTGGCGTGCCCATGTCCTGCCACAGGGTGACCGACCCGTCGGCGGCGGCCGCCACCAGCCGGTCGTCGCCAGGGGCCGGGGCGAAGGTCGCCAGCGCCGTGACGGCCGCGCCCCGGGCCGGAGCGAGGAACGTCACCGGCGCCGGCCAGGCTTGGAGGCTGTAGCCGGTGACCTCACCGTCGTCCTGGGCGACGAGCAGCCGGTCGCCGGCCACGGCCAGTGCCCTCGGCCCCAGGACGGTCAGCTCGAAGAGAGAGGTGCCGTCGGTGACGGACCAGCAGTGGACCCGGCCGTCGACGCTCGCGGCGATCGCCGCCGGCTGCCCGTCGACACGGGCGCCGACTGCCGCGACGACCCGTGTGCCGTGGGTCGCCAGGCGGCGGGCACTCCACCTCGGGGTCACCGCCTGCTCCTCCGCCATGGCGGCGAACGTACTCCGCCGGGTGCGGTGAGTTTTCGGCGCCGGGCGCGTCGGTACGGCATGAAGCGAAACCGGGTCATCCTCGCCCTGGTCTGCGGGGCGCAGTTCATGGTCGTGCTCGACCTCGCCGTGGTGAACGTGGCGCTGCCGGCGATGCAGGCCGACCTGCGCGCCGATCCCGGCGACCTGCAGTGGGTCGTCACCACCTACGGCCTCGTCCTCGGCGGGCTCCTGCTCCTCGGCGGTCGGGCCGCCGACCTCCTCGGGCGGCGCACCGTGCTCGTCGCCGGCCTCGGCCTGTTCACCGCGGCGTCGCTGGTCGCCGGACTCGCCGACCGCCTCGGGCCACTGATCGCCGCCCGGGCCGTCCAGGGCGCCGGCGGCGCGCTGGCCGCGCCGGCCGCGCTGTCGATCCTGGTCGGGACCTTCCGCGAGGGCCCCGAGCGGAACCAGGCCCTGGGGATCTTCGGCGCCGTCGGCGGCAGCGCCGCGGCGGTCGGCGTCATCCTGAGCGGCGCCCTGACCAGCGGGCCCGGCTGGCCGTGGATCTTCCTGCTCAACGTGCCGATTGGCGTGCTGCTGGCGGCGCTCGCCGACGGCGACGGCCACCACCTGGCGGGTGTGCAGGTGGTGGAGGTGGCCGGTGGGCGGGTGGTCGGGATCCACGCGCACCTCGACCCCGCCCTCGGGTCCCGGTTCGGCCTGCCGGCCCGTCGCCGACCCCGCCGCGGCGTCACTGACACGACCATCAAGCTGCGCCGGGGTGAGCGGTCGTGAAATTCTCTGTTGCCGCTTTGTTACCAGCCGGTAGGGAACGGCAACGGGGCGTAGTATCGCCCACACTGGGATCTGGGGAAGCCAACGGAGGCTGGGGTGATGACAGACGCGCGCGCCGCGGGATCGTGGCTGGTCGCCGACGAGCGGGATGCGGGGGAGGCGGCACCGGCAGCGCCGCCGTCGCCCGCCCCGTCGCCGTCGCCGTCGTCGGGATCGACGCGGAAGGAGGTGGTGCCGGGCTTCTACGCCGGCACCTCGAAAGGCGCGCCGCCCCCCATCCCCACCGGCCGGAAGGTGACGCTCGCCGTGGGCGGGGCGGCGGTGGCCGTCGCCCTCCTGGGCGGGGCGGTGCTGGCGCTGCAGGGCGGCGGGGACCCGTCCGACGACCGGGTGGCCCCGGCCACCGAGGAGGCGTCGGCCACCGACCCGGCCGGCGACGGGGGCACCGCCGGCGAGGAGCGCGACGACCCGGCGGCCCGGCCGCCCGCCGCCCCGGCCACCGACGGGGCGACCGACCCGACCGGCGGCAGCGACGACGACCCGGCGGCCCCCGCCGACGGCGACGGCACCGACGACGGCGCCGACGGCGAGCCGGTGAACGCGCCGCCGGTGCGGGCCAGCGAGGTCGTGCAGGTCACCGACCAGGGCTGGTACGTCGCCGGTGGCGTCGGCTCCTACGGCTTCACGGTCGTCAACACCAGCGACCACGTGCTGGGCTCGTTCGTGGTGTCGGTCAAGGCCTACGACCCCTCGGGGCGGGTGATCTCCGGCCTCGACGCCTGGCGCCACGTGATCGGCACCCTGCAGCCCTACCAGGAGCTGGTGGTCGCCGACCTGCTGCACTCCGAGTCCCAGGTCGCCAGCGGCATCGGCCGGCTGGAGATCGAGGTCACCGAGCTGACCTCGTCCGACGCCGGGGTCCGGTCGCCCAACGACGTGCCGCCCGGCACCGTGGCCGTGGGCGACATCGAGCGAACGCAGAACCTGGTCCGCACCAAGGTGACCTACCGCGCGGCCTCGACCTACGAGGTGCCGCTCGACGCCATCGCCTACCTGGTGTTCCGCAACGCGTCGGGCCGGATCGTGGGCGGCGCCCGCAGCTTCATCGACCTGCCGGCCGACGGCAGCGCGGAGGGCGACTTCGACATCCCGACCGCGCTGGTCTCCCCCGACGCCACGAAGGTCGAGGTGCACGTGGTGCCGCAACTGCCGCTGTAGCCGCGGGCGGCCAGGGCGGACCAGCGCGGGTGAGGGCGCCGGGCGGGCGGGACCACCCGGCGCCGGCCGGTGGCTACCGGCTGAGGATGAGCCAGGCCCGCACGGTCATGGGCGGGTCGGTGGGCACCCCGTCGACGTGGTAGGTCACGCGGGGCGCCATGATCGCCGTCTCGGGGATCCCCTCGGCCCGCGCCTCCTCGAACAGCTCCCGGATCACGGCGCCGGGCGTGCGCGGCTCGGTGCCCGGCCGGGCCCAGCGGGGCGGCGACTCCGAGGTCACGTGCACGGTGGACGTGATGCCGCCCACGCTGATGTCGAGGCTCTTCATCGGGACTGACCCTCCCGGTGCATAGGCTCAGGGGCCGCAGAACCCTGGAACAGAAGACGAGTATCCCATGCCAATGACCAGCAGTCCGTGGGTGACCGTGATTCCTGGCGAGGAGTACCGGCTGCTCGCCCAGGGTGAACGGTGGGAGGGCGGCTGGCGGCTGCGGCGCCCCGGGGGCGAGGCCGGGGGCGCGTGGTCGCTGGACGGCCCCGGCTTCGACGGGTTCGGCCTCGGCCCGGTCAGCCTCAGCGTGGCCCACTGGCGGGCCTTCGGCATGGTGATCGAGTACCTCACCCTCCGCGACGCCGACCCGCTGAAGACGGTCGTGCTGGAGGACGTGGCCGCCGTCGCCGCCCGGCAGTCGACCACGAGCCCGAGCCCCTGAACCGGGCCGACCGGCGCCGACCCTGCCCGGCGCTCAGCCGCCGTCGGAGAGCGTCGAGCGCTGGTACTCGACCACCGCGGCGATCTCCTCCTCGGTGAGCGTGTCGCCCCAGGCGGGCATCTCGCCCCGGCCCTCGGTGACGACGGCGATGTGGTCCTCGAGCGAGAGCCGCTCGGCCACGCCCCGGATCGGCGGGGCGCTGCCGGTGCCGCTGCCGTCGCCGCCGTGGCAGGACGCGCACCGCTCCCGGTAGATCTCCTCGCCGGACGCCTGCTCGTCGCCGTCGCCGGGCTCGTCGGTGTCGGAC
>DATCLV010000466.1:0-4225 GCA_036563745.1 Acidimicrobiales bacterium
GGCCGGCTGCGCGACGACAAGCGGGTCCACCTCGTGCGGGCCGACCGGCCCCTGTTCGACGTGCGCGGCCGCTCGGCCGAGCAGCGCATCGCCGTCGACCTGCTCGCCGACCCCGACGTGGGGATCGTCAGCCTCGGCGGCCCCGCCGGCACCGGCAAGAGCGTCCTGGCCCTGGCGGCCGGGCTCGAGGCGGTGCTGGAGCAGTCGAGCCACAAGCGGGTGATGGTGTTCCGGCCCATCTACGCCGTCGGCGGCCAGGACCTGGGCTTCCTGCCCGGCACCGAGGCCGAGAAGATGGCGCCGTGGGGCGCGGCGGTCACCGACGCCCTGGAGGCCGTGGCCGGCCCCGAGGTGATCGACGAGGTGTTCGACCGGGGGCTGCTCGAGGTGCTGCCGCTCACCCACATCCGGGGGCGCAGCCTCACCGACAGCTTCGTGGTGATCGACGAGGCGCAGAACCTGGAGCGCACGGTGCTGCTCACGGCGCTGAGCCGCATCGGCCAGGGCAGCCGGGTGGTGCTCACCCACGACGTCGCCCAGCGCGACAACCTCCGGGTGGGCCGCCACGACGGGATCGTGTCGGTGATCGAGACGCTGAAGGGCCACCCGCTCTTCGGGCACGTCACGCTCACCCGGCCCGAGCGCAGCCCGGTCGCAGCCCTGGTCACCCAGGTCCTCGACGACGTGTCGCCCCGCTGAGCGGGGGCCTCCTCGGGCGTCGCCGGCGGCCTATGGGCCGGCTTCGCCGCGCCCCGACGCGGGGCGTGACCGGATCGTGCCCGCACGTGGCGACCGCCGCCTACGATCCGGGCATGATCGAGGTTCCCGCCGGCCACCTGTACCTCGGCGAGCACATCGACGGGGGCACCCGGGAGCGCAACGGCACCCCCGTCCTCCTCGAGGCCGCCGACCTCACCACCCACGGCGTCGTCGTGGGCATGACCGGCTCGGGCAAGACCGGCCTCGGCGTCGTGATGCTGGAGGAGGCGCTGCTCCAGGGGATCCCGTGCCTGATCCTCGATCCCAAGGGCGACCTCCCCAACCTGCTGCTCACGTTCCCCGAGCTGCGGCCCGAGGACTTCGCCCCGTGGGTCGAGGAGGGCGATCCGGCCGAGGTCGCCACCAGCTGGCGCGAGGGCCTCGGGTCGTGGGGCATCGAGCCCGCCCGCCTGCAGGCGCTGCGCGACGCGGCCGAGTACACGATCTACACGCCCGGGTCGCGGTCCGGGGTCCCGCTCAACATCGTCGGCAGCCTGCGCCGGCCCGAGGAGGGCAGCGACGCCGAGACCGTCGCCGACGAGGTCGAGGGCTTCGTGTCGGGCCTGCTCAACATGGTCGGCGTCGAGTCCGACCCCCTGTCGGGCCGCGAGCACATCCTGCTGTCGAACCTCATCGAGCAGGCGTGGGCCGCCGGGCAGGACCTCGACCTCGCCCAGCTCGTCGGCCAGGTGCAGAACCCGCCGCTGCGGAAGCTCGGCGTCTACGAGCTCGACGACTTCTTCCCGCCCGCCGACCGCACCAAGCTGGCGATGACCCTCAACGGGCTGCTCGCCTCCCGGTCGTTCGCCGCCTGGGCCGAGGGCCCCGACCTCGACCTCGACCGGCTGCTGGCCTCGGCCGACGGCACCCGGCCGGCTTGCGCGATCGTCTCGCTGGCGCACCTGTCCGACGAGGAGCGGCAGTTCGTGGTGTCGCTGCTGCTCGGCAAGCTCGTCACCTGGATGCGGCGCCAGTCGGGCACCAGCAAGCTGCGGGCGCTCGTCTACTTCGACGAGGTCATGGGGTTCGTGCCGCCCAACGGCGCACCGCCGGCCAAGAAGCCGATCCTCACGCTGTTCAAGCAGGCCCGGGCGTTCGGCGTCGGCCTCGTGCTGGCCACGCAGAACCCGGTCGACGTCGACTACAAGGGCCTGTCCAACGCCGGCACGTGGATGATCGGCCGGCTCCAGACCGAGCAGGACAAGGCCCGGCTGCTCGACGGGCTCACCTCGGCGGGCGGCGACGTCGACGTGCAGGCCGCGGCCGACACGATCAGCTCGCTGGGCAAGCGGGAGTTCATGTTGCGGGCGGCGGGGAAGGCGGCGGCGCAGCCGTTCACCACCCGGTGGGCGATGTCGTACCTCCGGGGCCCGCTCACCCGGGACCAGATCGCCACGCTGATGGCGGATCGCCGGGCCGCGGCGACGACCGCTGCCCCGGCGGCCGAGCCGGCGGCGGTGCCGTCGGCCGAGCCGTCGGCCGCAGCGGCCGCGTCGGCCTCCACGGACGCACCGGCGGCACCGACCGGGGACGCCGCCCCGACCGCCCCGACCGCCCCGACCGCCGCCACCACCCCGGCCTCGGCCGGGCCCGCCGCGCCCGCGCCGGCCGGCGACGCCGACACCGTGCCGGTGGCGCCCAAGGTGGCCGAGGGCGTGCCCGTCCGCTGGCTCGACCCGGCCGCCCCGTGGCTGGCCCAGGTCCCCGGCACGGCGCCGACCGGCACCACGTGGGCGCCCGCGCTGGTGGCGCGGGTGGCGCTCCTGTTCGACGACACCAAGCTCGACGTCCGTCACACCGAGGAGTGGGAGGCCGTCTACTTCCCGCTCGGGCCCACGTTCGACCCGGCGGCGGCGATCGCCGTCGACCACGACGACCGCGACCTGCGCACCGAGCCCGCCGGCCCCGCCGACCGCTACGCGCTCACCGACGCGCCGATCGACACGAAGCGGTACTTCTCCGACGCCGAGAAGGCGATCGCCGACCACCTCTACCGGCACCACACCGAGCAGGTCCTCTACAACCGGGCGCTGAAGCTGGCCGGCCGCGTCGGCGAGAGCCCCGAGGAGTTCGCCGCCCGCTGCGCCGAGGCCGCCGAGGCGGCGGCCGACGCCGACCAGGTGAAGCTGGAGAAGAAGTTCGCCGCCCGGATCGACAAGGCCCGCGACGCCCTGGGCGCGGCGGCCGACCGGGTGGCCCAGGCCCGGGCGGCCGAGGAGGCCAAGCGCACGAACGCCCTGGTCGAGGGGGCGGGTGCCCTCCTGGGGGCGGTGCTGGGCGGCCGCCGGCGGGCCCGGTCGATGGCCCGGGGGATGACCTCGGCCCGCCAGGCCCAGGCCCGGACCGAGGCCGCGATGAACGACGAGGCCCGCAAGCAGGCGGCGCTCGCCGAGCTGGAGCGCGACCTCGCCGACGAGCTGGCTGCGATCGACGCCGAGTGGCGCGAGAAGGCGGCGGCGGTGGAGACGGTCGACGTGGCGCTGAAGAAGTCGAACATCCGGGTCACCGCCCTGGCCCTCACCTGGTTCCCCGTCCCCTGACGCGGGCGGGGTGACCGGGGCGCCGGGCCGGCCGGGTCAGGCCAGGTCGCGCCAGCGGATGTCGAAGGCGGGGGCGTCGCCGGCCTCGGCGCTGCCGGCGGTGTCGGCGGCGGCGTCGATGTCGGTGTCGGTGTCGGTGTGGGTGTCGGTGGCGAAGCGGAGGAGGGCGAGGCCCTCGGCCTCGACGGCGTCCACCACCGCGGCCGGGAGCGGGCCCAGGTGGTCGAGGTGGAGGGTGGCGGTGCCGGCCTTGCGGTCGTGGTCGAGGCGCCACGTGGCCTGCACCCGCCCGTCGACCAGCACGCTGCCCGGGTAGTGCCGCTTGCCCTCGTGGACCGCGTAGAGCCGGCCCAGCTCGGCCTTGTCGACCACCCGGCTGCGGTCCTGGTGGGACAGCAACAGGTTGTCGTACTCGGGCAGGAACCGGACCGGCGCGGGGACGTCCGGGTCGGGCATCGGCGCCTCGGGCAGGTCGAACAGCTCGCGGCCGCGCTCGTCGCGGTAGGTGCGCAGGCGGGGCCGCAGCCGGTCGACCACCTCCCGCATCGCCTTCAGCCGCGACCACGTGGCGATGTCGGGCGTCGCCGCCGGCCCGAAGGCGGCCAGGTAGCGCAGGACCAGGTCGTCGATGGTGGCGGAGGTGTCGATGGGCCGCCCGAGCCACGCCTCGGCCTCGGCGTAGGTGACCTGGAGGGTGCGGCCCCACACCCCGCGGGGCGGCACCTGGACGAGGACGAGGTGGTTGCGGCAGGCGTAGGCGAGCGCGGCGGCCGACCGGTCGGGGAACCGGGCGGCGAGGGCGTCCTTCAGCTGCTTGAGCGACCGGGGCTCGGCGAGGAACGGCCGGGCGAAGGCGAGGACGGGTCCGAGGTCGACGTCGCGCAGGTGGTGGCGGTGCTCGCTGTGCCGGGTCAGCTCCTCGTCGA
>DATCLV010000484.1:0-1705 GCA_036563745.1 Acidimicrobiales bacterium
GGCCGAGGTCGTGGGCCTCGGGCCGGCGATGCTGGCGGTGGCGGCGGCGTCGGTCGGCCTGGCGGTGCTGGCCCGGTGGCTCGACCGGGCACCCGCGCCGGTGGCCGGCACGCCCGAGCCCATCGGGTAGCGCCGCCGCCCGTTGTCCCGTCGCGAGATCCGTCGGCTCTGCGCGGCGTCTCCACATCGCGTTCACATCTCGGGCCGATCGTGTCTCCTGTCGGAGCGAACGACGAGAGAGGACGGAGACGATGAACCGACGCATCTGGACCGGTGTGGTCGCCGGGGTCCTGGCAGCCGTGGTGCTGCTCACCGTGGGCATCGGCGCCTACCAGGCCGGCCAGGACGACCGGGTGATCACCCGGGTCACCGAGACCACGCCGGCCGACGTGGTGCGGGTGGTCGACAGCGGGCGTCACTGGGGTCCCGGTCTCGGGTTCTTCCTGATCCCGCTGCTGGTGATCCTGCTGATCGTGCTGCTCGTCCGCGGCCGGCACCACCGCTGGCACGGCGGCTACGGCGGCCCCGGCTGGTACGGGCCCGGGTGGCACCGCGGTCCCCGCGGGCCCTACGCCTGCGGCCCCCACGGCGGCCCCGCCGTCGAGGAGGGGCGCTGGGAGTGGGTGCCCGTCCGGCGGGACCCGTCGGGCGCCGGTGATCCCCGTGAGCCCGGTGGCCTCGACGACCCGGCCGACCCGACCGATCCGGCCGATCCGGCCGATCCGGCCGGCGCGGTGACCACGCCGATGGCGCCCACCGACCCGGCCGAGCCCCCGTCGCCCCGGCCCTGACCCCCTCCAGGACCGGTGCGTGACGAGCCGGAGGGGCGGGTCCGGGAGGGCCCGCCCCCCGCTCGCGAGACTGGGGAGGTGCCGAGACGAGTGCTGGTGGTCGACGACGAACCGAAGATCGTCGACGTGGTCCGCGACTACCTCACCGCCGCCGGGTTCGCGGTGACCGTGGCCACCGACGGTCCGACCGCCCTCGAGCAGGCCCGGGCCGTGCCACCCGACCTGGTGGTCCTCGACCTCGGTCTCCCCGGCATGGACGGCCTCGACGTGGCCCGCGCCCTCCAGGCCGCCGAGCCACCGATCCCGATCGTCATGCTGACCGCCCGCAGCGACGAGGTCGACCGGGTGCTGGGCCTGGAGCTCGGCGCCGACGACTACGTCGTCAAGCCGTTCAGCCCGCGGGAGCTGGTGGCCCGGGTCCGGGCCGTGCTCCGCCGCAGCGACCGGGCCGGCGAGGCCCGCGAGCGGTTCGCCGTGGGCGACGTCACCGTCGACACCGCCCGGCGACGGGTCACGGTGGGGGAGCGGGAGGTCGAGCTGACCCCGACCGAGTTCGAGCTCGTCGCCCACCTGGCCCGCGAGCCGGGCCGGGTCTACACCCGGATGCAGCTCCTCGACGTGATCCACGGCGTCGCCACCCCCGGCTACGAGCGGGCGATCGACGCCCACGTGAAGAACATCCGCCGCAAGCTGGAGGCCGACCCGCACCGGCCCCGCCTGCTGCTCACCGTCCACGGCGTCGGCTACCGCTTCGCCGACGCCCCCGGCCCGCCCCCGGCAGCGCCGGCGTCGTGACCCCGCCCCCCGACGACGCGCCCGGCGCCGACCGTCCCGGCCCGGGCGACCACGACCCGGCCGGCGACCACGGGCACGGCGAGGCCGGCGGCCAGGTCGACCGGCGCGGCGACCGGCAC
>DATCLV010000485.1:0-3624 GCA_036563745.1 Acidimicrobiales bacterium
GTGCCGGGCCGGGCGAACACGTCCTTGCGGTGGCGGCCGAAGGCCAGGTGCACCCGGCCGGGTGCGGGGTCGTCGGCCAGCAGCTCCGCCCACACGGGCCCGATCCAGAAGGTCGGGAGCTCGATCGTGAACGGCGGCCGAGCGCCGGTCACCGGCACCTCCTCCACCACGGTCACGCCGTCGGCGCGGTAGGCGGCGTCGAGGCGCGACCGCAGCAGCCGGGGCCGCGGCTTGCCGCCCCGCTCCAGCACGCGGATCTGGTCCTCGCTCACCGGGTGGTCCGGGAGCATGTCGGTCGCGAGCTGGGCGGCGTCCGCCTGGCTGAGACCCCGGGCCTCGCGCAGCGCCCGCAGCGCCGGGCCGTCGAAGCCGCGGGCCGGGTCGCCCTGCGCTGACCCCGTCGACGGGGGCGGGTCGGCCCTGGCGGGCGACGAGGCCGGGTCGCCGGTGAGGTCGGCCACGTAGGTCGTGGGCTCGGTGGCGCTGAACACCTGGCGGATCAGCTCGGCCTTCATACCGAAGAAGTCGACGACGGCGTCGGCGAACCGGGGGTCGCGCCGGAAGCGCTCGACGATCACCGGGTCGACCAGCCCCACCGGCGAGTGCCCACCCGTGGAGAGCCGGGCCACGGTGAGCCCCTCGAACGCGGGGACGCCGAGCTCCTCGGGGATGCGGCCCTGCCCGAAGTCCACCCACCCGGGCCGGCGCAGGTGCACCCACACCGGCGGGTTCGGCATCGACACCGGCGACGTGACGAAGAAGCCCCGGTCGTCGCAGGGCGCCGAGCAGTCGAAGGCGAACGCGCCCCACAGCAGCAGGGCGTCGACCCGCCCCTCCCCCGGCCGGGGCCGCAGCCACGCCCAGTGGGGCCGGCTGGGACCCTGTGGGTTGTGGGCCCACAGGGTGCGGGGCGGCAGGCCCCGGGGCGTGTCGAGCGCCGAGGTCAGGTCGACCAGCGCCCCCTCGGCGCCGTACAGGGCGTCGAGCCGGCGGAGGTGGTCGATGCTGATCCGCCGCGCCCCGGTCTCCCACATGCTGGCCAGCCCGGCCGACACGCCCAGCTCGGCGACGACGGTCGCCTGGCTGCACCCCGCCACCCGGGTGCGCCAGGTGTGGAGCAGGTCGGCCTGGGCCGCGTAACGGCCGTCGGTTCGGGTTCGGGCGCCGGAGCGTGGGTCCGCCAACACGCCTCCCCAGCGTGCCCCATCCGCTACACCGCTGTCCGATCGCGCGCGCCGGGCGACGGTCCGCGGCGGGCCGCCGTCACCGGCGCGACGGGGTGAACCGGGGGCTCAGACCGGGCTGCGGGCGCTCGAGGACGAGCTGCCGGCGGCGGACCTCGAGCAGGTCGGTGCGGGTGACGATCCCGACGAGGCGGTGGTCGTCGTCGACCACCGGCACGTGCTCGATGCCCTCCTCGACCATGGCCCGGAGGGCCTCCTGCGCCGAGGCCGTCGGCCTGACGGTGACGACCTGGCGGCTCACGTGGTCGAGCAGGAGCGCGCCGTCGCCGACGCCGCCGGGGCCCTCGGCGGCCCCGGCAGGTGCGTCGGTCGGCCCGTCGAGGCGGAGGAGGTCGCCGCGGGTGACGATCCCGGCGAGCCGCCCGTCGTCGACCAGCGGGTAGGCGCCGTGGCGCCCGGTGGCGAACCGCTGCCGGGCTGCGCCCACGGTCACCTGGGCGGGGAGCGTGTCGACGGCGGCGGTCATGATGTCGGCCACCCGCGTGTGGGCGAAGGGGTCGGCGCCGTAGTGGCGGGCCACCTGGAGGCCCCGGCGCCGCAGCTTCTCGGTCATGAGGCTGTCGTCGTTCACCGCCGCGTAGACGAGGTCGGCGAGGACCGTGGCCAGCATGAGCGGGAGGATCACGTCGTAGTCGCGGGTGAGCTCGAACACGAACACGATCGCCGTGAAGCTGGCTTGCGTGGCGGCCCCGAACGTCGCCGCCATCGCCACGATGGCGAACGCCCCCAGCGACACGTCCGGCCCGGGCAGCACCTCGTTGAGCCCGGCGCCGACCACGGTCCCGAACGCCGAGCTGATCAGCAGGATCGGCGCCAGCGTCCCGCCCGAGGTGCCCGAGCCGAGGGCGAGCCACCAGGCCAGGAGCTTGCCCAGTGCCAGCGCCGCCGCCGTGCCCACCGCCAGGCGGGCGTTGAGGACGTCGTCGATGGCGTCGTAGCCGACCCCGAGCGCCCGGGGGACGAACAGGCCGACGGCGGCGAACCCCACGGCCCCGATCGCCGGGTGCCAGAAGTCGGACACCGGCAGGCGCCGGTACAGGCCCTCGATGAAGAACAGGCCCCGGCTGACCACGATCGCCAGCACGCCGCAGGCCAGGCCGAGCAGCACGAAAGCGGGGAGGACGTCGAGGCCGGCGAAGTCGTGGTGGGGCACGGCGAACAGCGGGCCGTCCTCGAACAGCGCCGAGTGCATGCCGCCGGCGATGGCGGTCGCTACCACCAGCGGCACCAGCGCCCGGGCCGAGAACTCGAACAGCAGCAGCTCGATGGCCAGGACCACGGCGGCGAGCGGGGCGCCGAAGGTGGCGGCCATGCCCGCCGCGGCCCCGGCGGCCAGGAGGATCTTGCGCTCCGACGGCGACACCGGCACGACCTGCCCGATCAGCGACCCGATCGAGCCGCCGGTCACGATGATCGGGCCCTCGGCGCCGAACGGGGCGCCCGTGCCGATGGCGATGGCGGCCGAGATCGGCTTGGCGATCGCGGTGCGGGGCGCCACCCGGCTCTGGCGGGTGAGGACCGCCTCCATCGCCTCGGGGATGCCGTGCCCCCGGATGACCGGCGCCCACCGCGCCAGGAGGCTGATGAGCAGGCCGCCCCCCACGGCGACGAGGAACAGCGGGAACCCGGGGTGGAAGTCGACGAGCGTGCGGTGCTCGGTGGTGAGCTCGTGGAAGAGGGCGAGGTTGGTGAGCAGGTCGATGAGGTGGACGAGGACCCAGGCGGCACCGCCGCCCGCCGCGCCGAGCACGGCGGCGATCGAGGTGAGCAGGACGAGGCGTCGGGTGGGGGTGCGCACGATCATCGTGGAGCGATACTATCGTGAGGCGATATGAATGCTCCCGGGCCGCTCGGCGACGACGACTACGCCCGGCTCCTCGCCTTCCGCGACGGGCTACGGCGGTTCCTGCACTGGAGCGAGGAGCGGGCCAGGGAGGTGGGCCTCACCGCCAGCCAGCACCAGCTCCTGCTGGCCGTGCGGGGCCACGGGTCGGCACCGTCGATCGGCGACGTGGCCGAGCACCTGCTGCTGCGCCACCACAGCGCGGTCGAGCTGGTCGACCGGGCCGAGGCCGGCGGCCTCGTCGAGCGCGTCACCGACCCCGACGACCACCGGGTCGTCCGGCTGCGCCTCACCGATGCCGGCGCCGAGAAGGTGGCGGCCCTGGCCGCCGCCCACCTCGAGGAGCTCGCCCGCCTCCGGGCCCCCTTCGCCGACCTCTGGACCGACCTCCCGGCCGACGGCTGAAGGGGGTTGACGCGCGCGACCCGCGCGTCGGACTATCTCTCATAGAACATCTATGAGTGATAGATCATCGAACACCGATCGACCTTCTGTGGGTGGGGACCGCCGGCAGGCGCGCCACGACCGGAAGAAGGC
>DATCLV010000488.1:0-1929 GCA_036563745.1 Acidimicrobiales bacterium
GGGGAGGGCTCGGCGAAGAGGGCCGCGTAGCCGTCTCCGGTGGCGGCGAAGCGCCAGTTGGCGACGTAGCCGAGGGCGGCGAGGACGTCGCCCCGGAACGCCCGGCCGGCGCCGACGTCGGTGAACGCCCGCAGCGTCACCACGCCGGCGACGGTGAGCAGCGCGGCGGGCAGCAGCCGCCGGGCGCGGCGCTCGTAGAAGCGGGCGGGGGAGAGGTGGCCGGTGCGGTCGCGCTCGCACAGCGCCAGCGTCGTGATCAGGAAGCCGGACAGCGTGAAGAACGTCGACACGCCGAGGAAGCCGCCGGGGACCGACCGGTACCCGTGGTGGAAGAGGAGCACGCCGGCGAGCGCCACGGCGCGCAGCCCGTCGAGGGCGGGTTGGTAGCCGAGCGGGGCCGGCCCGCCGGGATCGGCACCGGTGTCGTCTCCCTGGTCGTGCCCCTGGTCGTGCTCCGGCGCCGGCGGCGTCGACGACGCCGCCGCGGTGGTCCCAGTCCACACCGCGTCATTCCCCCCGGTTGCGCGTGCGTTCTTGTTACCGAAGGTTACTTTCTAGGCTGGGGCGATGTTCGCCGAACGGTTCGACCGGGTCCGTGCTCGCATGGCGGAGCTGGAGGTCGACGTGCTGCTGCTGTCGGTCGGCCCCGATCTCCCGTGGCTCACCGGCTACACGGCGATGCCCCTCGAGCGGCTGACGATGCTCGTGCTGCCGCGCGAGGCGGAAGCCACGCTCCTCGTGCCGCGCCTCGAGGCGCCGCGGGTGGTGGAACGGCCCGACGTGTTCGCGCTCCGGCCCTGGGACGAGACCGACGACCCGATCGCCATCGCCGCCGGTCTCGTCGGCGCGGCGGGGTCCGTCGCCGTGGGCGACCGCACCTGGGCCCGGTTCGTCCTCGACCTGCAAGCTGCGCTCCCGGGCGCCCGGTGGTCCAAGGCCGTCGAGGTCGTGGGCCCGCTGCGGGCGGTCAAGGACGCCGCGGAGGTCGAGGCGCTGCGCCGGGCGGGCGCGGGGGTCGACGCCGTGGCCGCCGACCTGCAGGCCGGGCGCATCCCGCTGGTCGGCCGCACCGAGGCCGACATCTCCGCCGACATCGGCCGCCGCATCCTCGACACCGGCCACCAGCAGGTGAACTTCGCGATCGTGGCCGCCGGCGAGAACGCGGCCAGCCCCCACCACGACGCCGGCGATCGCGTGGTCGCGGCGGGCGACGTGGTGCTGTGCGACTTCGGCGGCACCATGCTCGACCCGTCGGGCGTCGGCTACTGCAGCGACATCACCCGCTGCGTCGTGGCCGGCGGCGGCCCGGTCCCCGCCGAGGTGGCCGAGGCCTACGCCGTCCTCCACGAGGCCCAGCAGAAGGCGGTGGCCGCCGCGGTGGTCGGCACCACCTGCGAGGCCGTCGACGCCGTGGCCCGGGGCATCATCGCCGACGCCGGCTACGGCGACCGGTTCATCCACCGCACCGGCCACGGCATCGGGGTGGAGGAGCACGAGGACCCCTACATCGTCGCCGGCAACACCACGCCGCTGACGGTCGGGCACGCGTTCTCGATCGAGCCCGGCATCTACGTGCCGGGGCGGTTCGGGCTGCGCCTCGAGGACATCGTGGTGGCGGCCGACGCCGGCCCCGACCCGATGAACGTCGTCGACCACTCCCTGGTGGTCGTCGACGCCTGACCCGAAGCGGAACCCCCCGACGGCGACGCTTTAGGCTCAGACGGTGATCCGCCTCGACGCCGCGACCGTGCTGCTCCAGTGGGCGGTCGGCGGCCTGCTGTTCCTGTGGGTGACGACCCGCGCCCGCGAGGTCGGCATCGGCTACGGCTGGCTGCTGCGCGGCACCTACCTGCTGATGGCCGCCGGGGCCGTGGTGGTCGGGCTGTGGGTCGACCCGGTGCCGGTGCGCGAGGCCTCGGGCGTCGCCGT
>DATCLV010000497.1:0-1705 GCA_036563745.1 Acidimicrobiales bacterium
CGCCTACCGGCTGAGCCTGCAGGGCGAGGAGCCGCCCGTCGTCGACGGCCTGACCGGCAGCCAGCGGGTGTTCCTCGGCTGGGCCCAGGTGTGGCGCATGGCCGTGCGCAAGGAGGAGGCCATCCGCCGCCTGGCGATCGACCCCCACGCGCCGCCCGAGTTCCGGGCCAACGTCGTGCGCAACCTCGACGAGTTCCACGAGGCCTTCGGCGTGCAGGAGGGCGACGGCATGTGGCTGCCGCCCGAGGAGCGGGTCCGCATCTGGTAGCGCGGGCCGGTCAGCCGACCGCCCCCGGCGCGCCCAGCTCGGCCAGCCGGCGGCGGAGGTGCGCCCGCTCGGGCGCGGTCGGCGCCAGCGCCAGCGCCCGGCGGTAGAGACCGGCGGCCTCCGCCGTCCGGCCGAGGCGGCGGCACACGTCCGCCCGGGCCGCGTGCAGCCGGTGGGAGCGGGCCAGGCGGGGGTCCTCGGCCAGCCGGTCGAGCAGCGGCAGCGCCACGGCGGGGCCGTCGGCGAACGAGACGGCCACCGCCCGGTTGAGCTCGACCACCGGCGACCGGGTCAGCGCCGCCAGCTGGTCGTAGTGGGCGACGATCGCCGCCCAGTCGGTGTCCGCCCAGCGGGGCGCCCGGGCGTGCTCGGCGGCGACGGCGGCCTGCAGCACGTAGGCGGCGGCCGCCGCGGTCAGCGGCCGGCGGGACGTCGCCCGGGCCAGCCACCGGAGCCCCTCGGCGATCATCGCCCGGTCCCAGCGGCCGCGGTCCTGGTGCTCGAGCAGCACCAGCTCGCCGGCGGCGTCCAGGCGGGCGGCCCGCCGGCTGTCGTGCAGCAGCAGGAGGGCGAGCAGGGCCTCTGCGCCCGGCTCCCCCGGCAGCATCGACACGACCAGCCGGGCCAGCCGCACCGCCTCGTCGCACAGCTCGTGGCGGACGAGGTCGTCGCCGCCGCTCGCCGCGTAGCCCTCGGTGAAGGTCAGGTAGATGCAGTCGAGCACCGAGGGCAGGCGCTCGGGCAGCAGCTCGGGCGGCGGCACCCGCAGCGGGATCCCGGCGGCCCGGATCTTCCGCTTGCCCCGCTGGATCCGCTTGGCCACCGCCTCCTCGCCCTGCAGCAGCGCCCGGGCGATCTCGCCGGTCGAGCGGCCGCACACGAGCCGCAGGGCGAGCGCCACCCGGGTCTCGGGCGGTAGCGCCGGGTGGCAGCAGGTGAAGAGGAGCCGCAGCTGGTCGTCGGCCACCGGGTGCAGCACCGGCGGGGTGCCGGCCAGGGCGGCGGCCCGGGCGGCCGCCTCCTCCCGCCCGGGGCGGGCCGCCTCGCGGCGCAGCACGTCGAGCGCCCGGTTGCGGGCGGTCGTCGTGATCCACGCCCCGGGGTTGGCCGCAGCCCCGTCGCCGGCCAGGTGCGGAGCGCGGCGAGGAACGCCTCCTGCACGGCGTCCTCGGCGAGGTCGACGTCGCGGGTCAGGCGGGCGATGGTGGCGAGCGCCCGGCCCGACTCGGCCCGGAAGGCGCGCTCGACCTCGGCGACGGCGAGGACGTCGGGTGGCGCGGACCGCCCCGGCGCACCCGGCCGCCCCTGCACCGCGTCAGCCATCGGGCTCCACGACCCGGCGCAGCTGCACCGCGCCGCCGTCGCCCACCGGGATCCGGGCGGCGACCTCCTCCAGCGCCGACCCGTGACCCTGCAGGACGTAGAACCCGCCGACGA
>DATCLV010000501.1:0-4362 GCA_036563745.1 Acidimicrobiales bacterium
CCCTGATCCCGCCTGGTGCTGTCTGGCGCCGTGGCGAACCTGCCCCTGGAACGGGGGGCCGGCTCCCCGTTCCGGGGGCAGGTTCGGGGCGCGGCGGAACCCGGTCCAGTGGCGGGGTGTCGGCACCCGGCGTAATCTGACGGTCCGTCAGATTCGAGTGGGGGTGGAGCGTCATGGACTTCGAGTTCTCCGAGGAGCAGCGGGCCTTCCTCGAGGAGGTCGAGCGCTTCCTCGACGAGCACGAGGACGTCTCGGTCATGGACCCCACGCGGGAGAACATGGCGCAGATCGTCGACACCCCCGAGCGTCGGGCGTTCATGGCGAAGATCGGCGAGAAGGGCTGGCTCGGCATGACCTGGCCCAAGGAGTACGGGGGCCAGGAGGGCGACGGGGTCTACGAGTACCTCCTCAACGAGGCCCTCGCCCGCCGGGGCGCGCCGCAGATCGGGAAGGGCATCGGCATCGTCGGCAAGACGATCATCCGCTACGGCTCCGAGAAGCTGAAGCAGGAGTTCCTCCCCAAGATCCTGAAGAACGAGGTGGAGTTCGCCGTCGGCTACTCCGAGCCCAACGCCGGGTCCGACGCGGCGTCGATGCAGCTCAAGGCCGTGAAGGACGGCGACGGCTGGGTCCTCAACGGCCAGAAGACGTGGACCACCTCCGCCCACTTCGCCGAGTGGTACTGGGTCGGCGCCCGCACCGACCCCGACGCCCCCAAGCACCACGGCATCACCCTGTTCCTGGTGCCGATGGACCACCCCGGCCTCACGATCGTCCCCATCTGGACGATGGGCGACGAGCGCACCAACGAGGTCTTCTTCGACAACGTCTTCGTCCACGACGACTACGTGGTCGGCGAGGTGAACAAGGGCTTCCAGTACATCGCCCAGGCGCTCGACCTCGAGCGCTTCACGATGTTCACCTACTCGCAGATCGACCAGCGCATCCAGCTGCTGGTCGACCACGTGCGCAACGCCACGGTCGACGGCAAGCCGCTGAAAGACGACCCGGTGGTGCGCCAGCGGATCGCCCGCATCGTCACCCAGGGCGAGATGGCCCGGGTGCTGGGCCTGCGGTTCGTGCACGCCTCGCTGTCCGGCGGCGACCCGCCCCGCGCCGAGGCGTCCGAGTACAAGCTGTTCGCCACCGAGCTGTCGAAGCGGGTCGCCGACGCGTCGATGGACATCGCCGGCCCGGGCTCGCAGCTCCGGGTGAAGACCGAGGAGGCCCCGATGGCGGGCCGCGCCGAGTCGACCTACCGCTACACGGTGATCGACACCATCGGCGGCGGCACGTCCGAGGTGCAGAAGAACATCATCGCCACCCGCAAGCTGGGCCTCCCGAAGAACTTCTGATGGCCACGGGGCCCCTCGCCGGGGTGAAGGTGCTCGATCTGTCGGTCGTGGGGCCGGGGGCCCGGTGTGGCCGCGTCCTCGCCGACTACGGCGCCGACGTGGTCAAGGTGTCGGCGCCCGGCCGTCAGTCGATCGCCGACCTGGCCTTCCACGCCTACTCGGCGCACCGGGGGATGCGGCAGGTGCAGGTCGACCTGCGCTCGCCGGCGGGCCGGGAGGCGTTCCTGCGGCTGGCGGCGGGCGCCCGGGTGGTGATCGAGAGCTTCCGCCCCGGCGTCGTCGACCGCCTCGGGGTCGGCTACGAGGCGGTCCGGGCCGTGAACCCGGCGATCGTCTACTGCTCGACCTCCGGCTACGGGCAGACCGGCCCCGCCGCCCAGCGGGCCGGCCACGACCTCAACTACCTGGCGGTCGGCGGCTACCTGGCGACCAGCGGCCGGACGCCCGGCGCCCCGGCACCCGGCGCCCCGACCGACCAGGGCGACGCCGACGACAGGGACGACGACGCGGCGCCGCCCGCGCTCCCCGGCGCCACGGTGGCCGACATCGCCGCCGGCGGCATGCACGCCGCGATCGCCATCCTCGCCGCCCTCGTGGCGGGCGAGGGCGCGCACCTCGATGTCGCCGTGGCCGACGGCGTCGCCTGGATGATGTCGCTCTACCTCGACGAGCACCTCGCCACCGGCGAGCCGGTCGGCCCGGGGCACAACATCCTCACCGGCCGCTACGCCTGCTACGGGGTCTACACCGCCCGGGACGGGAAGCACCTCGCCGTCGGGGCCATCGAGCCGGCGTTCTGGGCGAACCTGTGCCGGCTGGTCGGCCGGGAGGACCTGATCCCCCTCCAGCACGACGACGACCGGCAGGACGAGGTCCGGGCGGCGCTGGCCGAGGCGTTCGCCACCCGGGACCGCGACGAGTGGGCGGCGCTGCTGGCCGACGCCGACACCTGCGTCGCCCCGGTGCTGGAGGTGGCCGAGGTGGTCGCCGACCCGCAGTTCGTCGCCCGCGGCGCCGTGGTGGAGGCGAAGCACCCGGTGCACGGGACGTTCCGGCAGCTGGGCCCGGTGCTGGCCGGCGCCGTGGCGACCGCCGAGGTGCCGGACACCTCGACGACCGACACCGACGCCGTGCTGGCCGAGGCCGGCTTCGCCGCCGAGGAGATCGCGGCGCTCAGAGAGCAGGGGGCAGTGGCATGACCGGCACGACCGGCACCAGCGGGACCACGGGGACGACCGGCTCGACCGGCTCGACCGGCTCGACCGGCGTCGAGGGGATCCCGGCGGTCCCGCCCGACGTCGAGGCGTGGATCGACCAGGAGCGCTACCGGGAGACCGCCAACTTCCCGGTGGAGCGTGGCTACTTCTGGACGTCGCTGGCCTCGGTGGAGAACGGGAACCCCCTGTTCTGGGACGACGAGGTCGCCGCCGAGCTCACCGGCGGCCCGGTCGCCCCGCCCACGACGCTGTCGCTGTGGTTCCGGCCCCACCACTGGGAGCCCGGGCAGACCACCCAGCGGCTCCCCCTGCAGATCCACTTCGACCTGAAGGAGCGCCTCGACCTCCCCGAGGCGGTGATGACCGACAACGAGGTCGTCTTCCACACGCCGGCGCGGCCCGGCGACGTGATCTCGACCTCCCAGGTGCTCCGGTCGATCAGCGACCCCAAGACCACCAAGCTCGGCACCGGCCGGTTCTGGGTGATCGACGTCGACTATCGCAACCAGCACGGCGACCTGGTGGGGGTCGAGACCTTCACGGGGTTCGGCTACCGCCGGGCGACGCAGCCGGGGGCCGCGTCGAGCGCGAGCGCGGCGCACGCAAAAGCGACCGCCGACCGCCCCGGTCCCGAGCGCTTCGAGGGCGACCTCCCCACGCTCCGCCACCCGGTCACCGCCACCACCGTGGTGCTGGGCGCGCTCGCCACCCGCGACTGGCGGCCGATGCACCACGACGTCGACTTCGCCGTCAACCGCAACGGCACCAAGGACATCTTCCTCAACACCCCCAACCAGCAGGCCTGGCTGGAGCGGTTCGTGAGCGACTGGGCCGGGCCCCGGGGCCGCCTCGGCCGCCTGCGGTTCCGGATGGTCGACTCGATCTACCCCAAGGACACGATGGTGATGACCGGCCGGGTCACCGACGACTCGACCGACGCCACCGGGTGCCGCTGGGCGACGGTCGCGGTCGAGGTGTGGGCCACCGAGACGGGCGACGACGCCGACGCCCGCCTGTGCACCACCGCGACCGTCCGGATCGCCCTCCCCGCCACCCCCGACGACAACCCGTGGCGCCGCACCGGCGACCAGTGGCTTCCTTAGGAAGAAGGACGACGTGCTGGACCTGAACTTCACCCCCGAGCAGGAGATGCTGCGCGACGTCGTGCGCAGCCTCGTCACCGAGCACGCCCCGCTCTCGGTGGTGCGCGAGATGGAGGACGACCCCCACGGCTTCCCGCCCGAGCTGTGGAAGCGGCTGGCCGACCTCGACCTCGTCGGCCTCCTGCTCCCCGAGGAGCACGGTGGCTCCGGCATGGGCCTGCTGGAGGGCGTGGTCCTCTACGAGGAGCTGGGCCGAGGGCTCACCCCCGTGCCGCACCTGGCCAGCAGCGTCCTGGCCGGCGGGCTGCTGACCCGCCTCGGCGCCACCGAGTGGCTGCCCCGGCTGGCCAGCGGCGAGGCGGTCTTCGCACCGGCGTGGCTGGAGCCCGACGGCGGCTTCGGCCCCGAGGGGATCCGGACGACGGCGACCCCGGCGCCCGACGGCGACGGCGACGGCAACGGCGACGGGAGCGACGGCGACTTCGTCCTCGACGGCGTCAAGCGCCACGTCCACTTCGCCAAGGCCGCCGACCGGCTCGTGGTGCTCGCCCGCACCGGCGACGACATCGGCTACTTCCTGGTCGCCCCGGACGCGCCCGGGGTCACGCTGACCCAGCAGTTCAGCCTGGCCTCCGACACGCAGTACCGCGTCGACCTGGCCGGCGCCCGGGCCCAGCGGCTCGGCAC
>DATCLV010000507.1:0-2791 GCA_036563745.1 Acidimicrobiales bacterium
CTGCCCGGTGCCCTGACGGCGGTGCAGTCCGGGTCGTGCTGACCCGGGAAGCTCGTCGCACCCGGTGATCCGGGCCGGTCCGCCAGGCCCGGGCGCCGAGCGCAGTGCGGTGGGCCGGGACGGTGCTCCCGGCTCGGCCCACCGAGAAGACCCGGTGGTCGGGTCCGCCCGATCCGGCCGCCACCCATCACGAAGCAACCCCCGGTGATCGGGCCCGCCCGGTCCGGTCGCCGCCGGAGCCTCCCCGGTGCCCGGGCCCGCCAGGTCCGTTCGCCGGCGGCTCCTCCCGTGGTCGGGCCCGCCCGGTCCGGTCACACCCACCGGTCGGTCCCCGAGGTGCCGTCCCCGCTGCGTACGGGCGGGGCGGTGCCGAGGGGGCCGGTCGGCCCCGACGTCCCGGAGCGATCTGCAGGTCCTCCGGGACGTCCCGCGCCCGGCCACTGCTGGGGTCGGTGGCCGGGCGACGGGCGTGCGACGCCTGGCGCCCTGTGCTCCGGGGGCGCCAGGCGTCAGAGCTCAGGAGGAGGAGTTGCGGATGAGGTCGGAGGTCGCGACGTTGATCAGCGGGTTCTCGGCGCTGAAGAGGCCCCAGGGCGACTCCCAGCCCGGCACCTGCCACAGGTGGGCCATCTGCAGGTCGGAGAGCCCGCTGGCGATGTTGCCGCCCACCGACTCGCACAGGTCCTCGGGCGTGCCGTCGATGCCGATGACCAGGCCGCCCAGCATGCAGAGGCCGGGGTGGGCGTGCCACACGTCGTTGGGGCCGACGAAGCCCTCGACCGGCTCCTGGCTGACGGCGGCGTAGCTGAGGCCGACGAGCTCGGAGGTCGGCTCGGTGCCGTTGAACAGCAGCATCTCGGGCTCGGCCGGGTCGAACTCGGTGTCGAGGAGCCGGTTGTTGATCCAGTGGGCGCCGATGCCGGGCACGTAGGGCGAGATCTGGTGGTAGCCGGCGGCCTCGGCGGCGGCGATGTTCGGGTACTTCTGGATGACGGCGCCCGCCTGCTGGAGCTGCTCCTGCAGGGCGACCTGGTCCTCCGGGTCCTCGATGGGCTGCCACTCCATGGGGCCGTGGCTGTGCATCTCCTCGGGGTCGCCGGCCTGGGCGCCCTCGAGCAGGTCGATCGTGTTGTCGATCGCCCAGGCGACGTAGGCGTCGATGCGCGCCTGGCGCTCGGCCTCGGGGAGGCTCTGCAGCAGCTCCGACCGCTCGAGCAGGACGCCGCTGAGGTACTCGGCCTCGAGCTGCTCGAACCGCTCGATGGTCTCCTCGGAGGAGTACCCGGCCAGGGAGTCGTAGCGGTGCTGGGCCCACTGCTCGTCGGTCATGTCGACGCCGGCGACCCGGATGCCGCCGTGGTGGTCGGCACCGCTCCCGTCGTCGTGGTGGTCGGCGCCCATGGCCTCGCCGTCACCGTCGCCGCCGTGGCTGTGGCCGCCGGCCCCGTGGTCGCCGGCGAAGCTGGGGCTGACGGCCATCGAGACGACGGCGATCGTGGCCAGCGCCCCGACGCCGGTGAGCACCCGGAAGGGGCTCGCCCCGCCGGTGGCGGCGGTGCCGCCGGCGCGGTCCTTGACCACACCGCCCAGCAGCGCCAGGCAGGCGAGGACGACGACGACCTCGAAGGCGGTGGCGGCCACGTCGGGGAAGCCGACGTCCTCGGCCTCGGACCCGGGGACGCCGACCGTGCGCGACACCACCCACACGCCGACGGCGGCGAGGTTGGCGAGCGCGGCGACGGCGAGCCACACCCGCTCGGGCCGGGCCCGCAGGGCGAGCACCGCGGCGAGCGCCAGCTGCACCCAGCCGGCGACGAGGAAGAAGACGCCGTGGCTGGTCTCGGTGTCGAGGTGGCCGGGCGCGTAGGCGAAGTGGATGACGCCGGCGCCGACGAGCGCGAGGGCGGCGAGGACGCGCAGCGTGTCGGTCCAGCCGCCGGTCCCGGCGATGGTGCCGCCGGCCCCGTTCCCGTTGGCGGCGGCCGGGGCGGCCGTCGTGGCCGCGGTCGCCGCCGACGCGGTCGATGTCGTGGTGCTGCCGCCTGCCGCCGGCGTGACGTCGTCGCCGGGCAACCGGTCCGTCGTCTCGGTACCTGCCATGCTGCCCCCCGTGGCTCGGTCGCGCCCCACCCAGTGACGGGCGCATCCGCGACGGAACGTAACATACCTGGAGTTAATTCTTTGTGAGGTCGTGGCCGCCGGCCTCACCAGCGTCAGGACGCCATTGACCAGATCCGCCACCTCCCGCGACCGGCGCCGCGTCGGCCGCCCACCCGGGCCGCCCCCCGACCCCGCCGAGCGGCGGGAGGCGATCCTCGACGCCGCCGAGCGGGTCATCCGCGCCCAGGGCCCGGACGTCGGCATGCAGGACATCGCCGCCGGCCTCGGCCTCACCAAGCCCGCGGTGTACCGGTCGCTGGGCGACAAGGCGGCGCTGTCGGCGGCGCTCGGCCGGCGGGTCGCGAAGCGGCTGGGGGAGCGGCTGGCGGCGACGCTCGGCGGGCCCGGTGACCTGCACGGCATCGTGGTGGCGGCCATCGACGTGTTCTGCGCGTTCGTCGACGAGGACCCGCACTTGTACCGGTTCATCGTCCACGGGTCGAAGGGCGCGGAGCCGGCCGGGTTCCAGGACAGGCCGCTGGTCGCCCGCCTGGCGGGGGTAATCGCCACGGCCCTGCGGGCGGCGCTCGGCGACGGTGCCGACGAGGGGTTGGCCGACACCTGGGCCTACGCCATCATCGGCGCGGTGTTCTCGGCGACCGAGCACTGGCGCCACGACCCCGCCGTCCCC
>DATCLV010000513.1:0-8125 GCA_036563745.1 Acidimicrobiales bacterium
GGGGACGCCCTGGACCTCGAGCGCGGTGACGATCCGGGCCCGGAGGACCGGGCCGAGCGACGGCGGCGTGGCGTCGTCCGGGGACGCCTCGACGACGGCCCGGCCCTGGGGGTTCTCGTCGAGCCAGGCCTCGGCCTTCCGGGTGGCGGACTCGACGAGCGAGTCGGCGACCTCGGCGGCGGGCACGGCCCCGATCTGCGGCCAGGCCGCGGCGAAGGTGTCGCGGGCGATCTCGGCCGCCACGGCGCGGTCGCGGAGCACCGACCAGGCCGCCCGGAAGACCGCGGCGAGGTGGCGGTCGAAGAGCTGGGCGAACGCGTCGGCGTCGCCGCCGGCCGCCAGCCGGGCGAGGGCCTCGTCGGTGAGGTCCGGGTAGGGCGTGGCGCTCACGGGTGCGCCCGGTCGGCTCGGCCCGCCCAGGCGGCGACGTCCATCGCATGTACGCCAGTGTTTACCCGCATTGCGGTATCTCACCACACGTGGTCCCCGGGCGCCACGCCCGAAACCGCACTGACATAAGAACTTCTACGCGAATCGCGCCCGCTCTGCCGCCGGGGCGCGCCGGCGTTCGCGCTGGGTGACCGGCGCGTCGCGCGGGGTCGCCGGCGCCCGGTCGCTCAGCCGCCGAGGGCGGGGATCGTGATCGTCCGCGTGGCGGGCCGCGTCCCGGACGGGCCCGTGACCCGCAGCGTCCACTGCTCGCCGGGCCGCGGGCAGACGACGTAGCCGTCCTCGGTGAGGTTCACCGTGAGCGTCGGCTGACCGTCGGTCTCGTTGACGAGCGCGGCCGACGTGCCGTGCTGGGTCTGCCAGCTGAGCCGGGCCTGGACGGCGCCGGGGCGCCCGGGGCACCACGACTCGACCTCCACGTCGAAGCGGTCGATGGCCGGCTGGGGCGGCGCCGTGGTGGTCGTGGTGGGTGCCGTCGTCGAGGTCTGCGCCGGGGGCGGCGTGGTGCCGGGCGTCGAGGTCGGCGGACCGTTGCCGCCGGACCCCTCGTCGTCCTCGTCCTCGTCGTCATCGTCGTCGTCCGACCGGCGGCCGCGGTCCCGGCCCCCGCCCGAGCCGTCGTCCTCGTCGTCCGGCGTCGTCGTCGACGGCGCCGCGGTGGTCGACGGGGCCGGCGCGGTCGTGGTGTCGCCGACGGTCGACACGGTGGTCTCGTCCGCTCCGGTCAGGCCGCGCGCCGTGTCGTCGGTGGTGCGGGGCCCGTTGAGCGTGACGTCGTCGGACGGGTCGCTGCCCCCGAAGGCCGCCAGCGCGACGAGCACGAACACGATCGCCCCGACGAGGGTGCCGGCGATCGCCAGCGTCGCCCGGTCGGTGAGCAGGGCCCGGACCGCCTGCGCCGGGTCGTCACGGAACGCGTCCCGGAACCGCCGTTCCTCGGGCCGCAGGTGCACGGCCTCCGTCGGCCCCGTGATCCGCACGAGCGGCTCGGGGGCCGTGTCCCGGAAGGCCTCCTCCTGCGCCGCCGCGGCGGCACGGGCCATCTGGTCCCACTCCCAGTCGCTCCACTCGTCGTCCGGGTCGTCGCCGACCGGCGCTTCCCCGTCGCCCCAGTCGTCCCGGCCGTCCCAGCCGTCCCGGTTGCCGCCGTCGTCCGGGACGCCGCGGCCCGGTGCGCCCCAGTCGCTCCAGCCGCCCAAGTCGTCCCGGCCGTCCCAGTCGTCGTGCCCCGGGACGCCGCGGCCCGGTGCTCCCCACTCGCCCCCAGCTGCCTGCACGCCTGCATCACAGCACAAACCGACCCCGGTGTTGCAGTCATGTGTCGATCTCGTCACGAAACGGCTGGTCGGGAGGGGGTGCGGGAGAGGGGCATACTGCTGCGATGGAGCACGGGGCACGCATCGACGCAGCGGAACGGGAGCTCGGCGCCCTGCACCAGGCCGTGATCGGGGGCGACCCCACCGTGCCGGTGCCGACCTGCCCCGGCTGGACCGTCGCCGACCTGGCCGCCCACGTCGGCGAGCTCCTCGGCTTCTGGTGCCACGTCCTGTGCGAGGCGTCCGGCCGCCCCAAGCCCGACGCCGGGCCCCCGCCCGCCACCCGGTCGGGCACCAGCGGCAACGGCGCCGAGGAGCTCGGGACGTGGCTCGCCGGCATCGGCGGCGCGCTGGTCGAGGAGCTGCGCCGCACCGAGGCCGGCACGCCGGCGTGGACCTGGTACGACGACGACCAGACCGCCGGCTTCATCGCCTGCCGGGTCACGTGCGAGCTGGCGATCCACCGCTACGACGCCCAGTCGGCCCGCGGCACCTGCGGGCCGGTCGCCCCCGAGGTGGCGGTCGACGCCATCGACGAGGTGCTCGGACCGCTCGTCACCGGCCGGCCGCGCACCGGCAGGCCCGCCGGCGAGACCCTCCACCTCCACGGCACCGACCCCGGCGCCGACGGGAGCGCCGAGTGGCTCGTCACCCTCCACCCCGACCGGATCGACGTCGCCCGCACCCACGCCAAGGGCGACCTGGCGCTGCGCGGGCCCGTGTCGGACCTCGCCCTGCTGCTGTACCGGCGCCCGGCGTTGGGCGAGGTGCAGCGGTTCGGCGACGACGCCGTCCTCGACCTCTGGTACGGCGAGTTCGTCTTCTGACCGGGGCCGACCCGGGCCGACCGGGAGCGGACCGAGGGGCCGGATCGGGGGCGGACCGAGGGGCGACCGGACGGCCGGCGCGCCTTCCGTGGCCCCGGGCGCGGGACTAGCTTTGGTCACGGACGCGGCGAGGAGCGACACGCCGCGTCGTCATCTCCGGAGGGCCGATGACGACCAGACAGCTGGGGACGGGGCTTGCCGCCGCGTCGGCATGGCTCGTCGCCATCATCTTCCTCGACAGCTCGGGCGTCCTCGACCCCGACGCGGAGGTCGCGGTCGACAACTTCGCCCAGCTGACGGCGGGTGTCGCCGCCGCCGTCCTGTGCCTCGCCCGCGCCCGGCACGTCGAGGGCCCGGAGCGCACGTGGCGGTGGCTCATGGGCATCGGCATGGCCGGTTGGTCGGTCGGCCAGGTCATCTGGTCGTACGGGCAGGTGTTCGCCGACACCCCGCTGCCCTCGCCCGGCCCCGCCGACGTCGGTTACCTCACGCTGCCGGTCTTCGCCCTGCCGGCGCTCCTCGCGCTGGCGATCGGCAACCCCGAGCTGCCCGACCCCGGGGCGGGCCGCACCCGGGCGTGGCTGGTGCTGACGCTCGACGGGCTGATCGTGGTGGCGTCGCTGTTCACGGTCACCTGGGCGACGGCGCTGGGAGCGGTCGTCCACTCCAGCGAGTCGCTCGACCGGCTCGGGTTCCTGGTGGCGGTCGCCTACCCGGCCACCGACCTCGCCCTCGTCGTGATCGTCGTGCTGCTGGCCGTCACCCGCCGGGTCCCGTCTGCGCTGCACCGCCAGCTGTGGCTGCTGGGATCGGGGCTGGTGATGATCTCGGCCTCCGACAGCATCTTCGCCTACATCGTCGCCACCGGCGGGGAGACGATGCCGCCGGTGACCAACGCCGGGTTCATCGCCGGGCCGCTGCTCATCGCCATCGCCGCGCTGGTCCCCGCCGACGAGCCGGAGGCGGTCGACGCCCCCGAGGGGGTCGGGGTGTCCGACGCCGACGGGCGCGCCGGGCGGACCGTCGCGCCCGCCGACCGGCGGGTGGAGCGGGTCCACCTGTTCCTGCCCTACGCGCTGGTCGTGCTGATGACGCTGGTCGTCCTGGTCCAGTACCTGGTCGACGGGGAGATCGACCGGGTGGAGCGCTGGACGGTCGGCGTGGTCGTGGGGATGGTGCTGATCCGGCAGCTGGTGACGCTGGTCGAGAACGAGGCGCTGTTGGCCCGGCTGCGCGCCACCCAGGAGGAGCTCGCCTACCGGGCCCAGCACGACCCGCTCACCGGCCTCGCCAACCGCGACCTGTTCAACGACCGGCTGTCGACCGCCATGGCTCGCCACCGGGCCCACGGTCGCCCGTACTCGCTGGTGCTGGTCGACCTCGACGACTTCAAGGCCGTCAACGACCGCTACGGCCACACCACCGGTGACCGGCTGCTCCGGGCCGTCGGCAACCGGATCCGGGGCTGCGTCCGCGACAACGACACCGTCGCCCGGTTGGGGGGCGACGAGTTCGCGGTGGTGCTGGAGGGCCTGGTCGACTCGCCCCGCACGGTCGGCGACCGGATCCTCGACGCGCTGTCGACGCCGTTCGTCGTCGACGGGCGGCAGCTGCGGGTCGGCGCCAGCATCGGGCTGGTCGAGCCGACCGGCGACGAGATCGACCTGACCGCCGACGCGGTGATGCGCCGCGCCGACGGCGCCCTGTACGTGGGCAAGGCGCGGGGCAAGGGCGTGGCCGTGGAGTACCGGCCGGAGCTCGTCGCCGAGATCACCGGCAACGAGCACGTCCTGTAGACCGGCGGTGCGCCCGCCAGGTGCCGGTCCCCCTTCCCAAATTGCGTTGATCAGGCCGCAGAGATCGGCCTGACCAACGCAATTTCGAACGGGTCAGCCGGGGAGGACGCCCCAGATCGTGGCGGTCGACCCCGAGCCCCGGGCGTGGATGGGCCCGCCGACCAGCACGTAGGCGCCGGTGGTGGGCAGCTTCTTCAGGTTGTTGAGGTTCTCCAGGCTGATCCGGTGCCGGTGGTAGAGCATCACCGACACCGTGTAGTCGGGGTCGCTCCCGAGGTCGGGCCCGAACGTGTCGGTGCCGAGGGCGCCCCGCTTGCCGAGCCGGCCGGTGGAGATGAGCCACTCGACGGCGGCGGGGCTGAACGCCGGCTGGTGCACCACGCCGTCGGCGTCGAGGTTGGCGTAGGCGGGGGTGCCCCACTTGTCCTCCCACCCGGTCCACAGGATGACCGCGGCACCGTCGGGGATCCGGCCGTGGCGGCGCTCCCACGCCTTCAAATCGTCGACGGTGAGCGCGTAGTCGGCGTTGGCCGCCGCCTTGTCGCGGATGTCGATCTTCACCGCCGGCAGGTACAGGTCCATGGGGTCGAGCTGGTCGGCGGTGAGGCCGCCCTCCTCGAAGTGGGCGGGGGCGCCCCAGTGGGTGCCGGTGTGCTCGCCCTCCATGACGTACTGCATGTAGAAGCCGTCCTCGGGGACGGTCGCCATCGTCTCCAGCCGGAACTCCGGGTCGCCCGGGAACAGGGTGGTCGTCGCCGGGTCGTTCACGTGGGAGAGGTTGACCAGCCGCAGGTCGGCCAGCGGGTTGCGCCGCGGCGGCCGGGGGGTCGCTCCTGTGGCGTCGCCTGGATCGAGCACGGTCGCGCCGACCATACCGGCCACGCCTGCCGCGGCCGTGCGCATCAGCTGTCGTCTTTCCACCAGCTCTCGCCTCTCTGTGCCGAGGGGGTGCGCTCGCTGCGCCCACCCCGAGTGGTACGGCCAGATTACGGGGTCGACCTGCGGGCGGACCGCTGTTCCGCGACCGCGCTCCGTGGAGTTGCCGTGGGTGCCGAGGACGTGCAGACGCCGAGCACACGGCTGCGTCGCCGCGGGACCTGGAGACGCCGGGCACACGGCCGTGGCCGGCGAGGCCAGGCAACGGTCAACCCGCGGCGGCCTCCCCGCCCGAGGGCTCCTGGCAGCGGCTCAGGACCGCCATCGCCGCCTCGAAGTCGGCCGGGTACAGGATGTCGGTGAGCGGCGGCGGGTCGACCCGGGCGAAGCTGGCGTAGACGTCGGTCAGCTTGTCCCGCCCCAGGACGTCGAACCACCCCTGGAACACGCAGGGGGCGAGCCCCGGGTCGAGGCCCGTGGCGGCGTCGGAGGTCCAGGTGGCCTCCATGAAGCCGACCATCGTCTCGTCGTCGAGGCAGTCGAACGCCCCGGCGAGCGACGCCGACATCTCGTCGGGGCCCAGCTCGGGGTCGGTCCCGTCCAGCACGCCCAGCTCGACGAGGCGGTCGGCGCCCACCTCGTCGACGAACGCCTGGGCCATGCACGTCGCCTCCTCGTCGGTGATCGAGTCGCGCGACTTCTCGTGCACCACGCCGGCCATCGCCTGCAGCACGGCGTCGCCGTCGTCGTCGGAGTCGGCCGCGTCGCCGCCCCCGCCGAGGAGGAGGTAGCCGGCGCCGAACAGGCCCACGACCGCGAACGCGGCCACCGCGACGTGCACGGGGCGCCGGCTCCGGGAGGGGGGAACGGCGGGGACGCGTGCGGTCGACCTCGACGGCGTCCCGCCGGACCACGCCTCGTCGAGGGGCACGGACGGCACCGGCCCGGTGCCGTCGATCGGGTCCTCGCCACGTACGCCGCCGTCGTCCACGTGGCGGGACCACCGGATGCCGCTCCAGTAGCGGCGCTCGTGCCGCCCGGTGGGGTCGGGGTACCACCCCGGCGCCGATGGGTCCACGTTGTCCCTCCCCAGTTGTACAGGTGCTGCCCGCGCACCCCTGTCAACCCGGGGGCATCGTAAGCACCTCACACGGGGGTGCGACCAACTGGGCGCGTGAACAGTGTGTGACAACAGTGGGTGGCGAGTGGGTGCCGGGGGCCACTGCACGTGGCCCCCGGCGGTCATCCGGACGTGGTGTCCAGGTTCACTCGCACCCGATGCCGTCGCCGTCCCGATCGAGGTCGTACTCGTCGGGACCGTGCACCGTGACGCGACCGGTGTAGGCCGGGCCGTTGCCGCTGCCGCCGGCGCAGTCCACGTCGCTCGTGATCGGCACGCACGGCGTGTACGACGGGTGGCAGCTCGGCGTCGGCGCCGGTGCCGGCGCCGGGGGAGGGGGTGGCGCGGTCGTCGGCGGCGCCGTCGGCCGGGGCGCGGGCGGGGGTGGCGGCGCCGTCGTCGGGGGCGGTGGGGGCGCCGTCACGACCGTGATCGTCGTGCTGGGCGCGGTCGTCGTGGGTCGTCGGGTCGTGGTGGGCCGGGGTCGGGTGGTCGTGGTCGTCCGCGCCGGTTCCTCGGCCGAGGCGCGCTCGGTCTCGACGTCGGTCGCGTCCGCGCAGCCGAGGGCCGTGGTGGCGAGCACCACGAAGCCCAGGGCCAGCCCGATCCGCCGCCGGGGCGCGCACGGGCCCACCTGGTGGGAGTGCATCTCTGTTCCGCCTGCTTTCTTGTCCGCCTACGTGGAAGGCCGTGACCCTAGCGCCCGAACATCAGGGCGGGATGAGGAGTGCGCGAACGTGTGATGATGGCGTGACCCCCAAACCCGAGGGGTTGGGTCGGGAATTGGCTAAGGTGGCGCCATGGCAGGGATCGTGGGTTTCCCGGATCCGGTCGACGAGGTGTCGGCCCGGCTCGTGGCCACCGGCGTGGTGACGTTGGCGGCGGCGACGATCGTCCTCGACCAGCCGTGGCTGACCGCCCTGATCGCCTACGGGTTCGTCGCCCGGGTGGTCACCGGCCCGACGCTGAGCCCGCTGGGCCAGCTGGTCACCAAGGTGGTGCGGCCCCGGCTGGCGGTCGAGCCGCGGCCGGTGCCCGGCCCGCCCAAGCGGTTCGCCCAGGCGATGGGCGCCACGTTCTCGCTGACCGCGCTGATCCTCGTGCTGGTGGGGCAGGTCGAGACGGCCTACGTGGTGCTCGGCATGCTCGCCACCGCAGCCTTCCTGGAGGCGGCGCTCGCGTTCTGCCTCGGCTGCCGCATCTTCGCGCTGCTCATGCGTGCCGGCGTGATCCCGACGTCGGTCTGCGAGCGCTGCGCCTGGTGACGCTCCTCCCCGAACCTGCCCCCTCGGCTGCCCCGACGGCACTGCCGGTCGGGCCGGCGATCCGGGAACGTGACCGGGGTGGGAGGCCCAGGTCCGAAGGCACCGGCCCGTGACGGCGAGCGATCTCCGGCGTCGGCGCCGCCCGTGCGATCGTCGGGGCCGACCTCCGGCGCCGCGCCCGCGTCCGCGCCCCGGGCCCTGACGCCGGAGGCCGCCGCCCGGGCGGGCCCGGCCGAGGTGACCGCGCTCCAGCAGGCGGCCGGCAACGCCGCCGTCGGGCGGCTGCTCGCCGGTGGTGCGCCGACTGCGGCCGGCCGTCTGCGTCCGGAGGACGAGGCGGCGCTGGTGGCGGCCGGCGTGGTCGTCGGCGACGACGACCGCCGCCTCCTGGTGCAGGCGTTCCCCGACGGGCTCCGGGTCGGGCCGCCGCAGCCGGTGGTCCTCGGCTTCGACCACGGGCTCCAGCTCGCCGGCC
>DATCLV010000514.1:0-27961 GCA_036563745.1 Acidimicrobiales bacterium
ATGCCCAGCTCGCTGGCGCTCATCAACTCGGTCCACCACGGCGAGGCCCGCGCCCGGGCCATGGGCTGGTGGTCGATGGTGGCCGCCGGCGCCCCCGTGGCCGGGCTGACCGTCGGCGCCCCCGTGATCGACGCCGTGGGCTGGCCGTCGCTGTTCCTCATGCAGGCGGCGCTCATGGTCGTGCCGGTGACCGCGTCGTGGTGGGTGCTGCGGGAGACGCCGCGGCGCGAGGCGGGCTTCGACGCCGCCGGCGCCGCCCTCCTCGCCGTCGGGCTGGGGCCGCTGTTGCTGACGATCGACCAGGTGCGCGACTGGGGCGTCGTGGCCGCGCCGACCGTGGCGTGCCTCGCGGTGTCGGCGGTCGGGCTCGCGGCCTTCGCCAAGGTCGAGCGCCGGGCCGCCCAGCCGCTCGTGCCGCCCGACTTCTTCCGCTCCCCCGGCACCCGGGCGTCGCTGGCCGGCTCGTTCCTGACCGGCGCCTCCTACATGGGCGCGTTCTTCCTGGCGAGCCTGCTGCTGGTCCAGCAGTTCGACTACTCGCTCACCGGTGCGGTGCCGATCCTCAGCATCCGGCCGCTGCTGTTCGCCGCCACCTCCCCGCTCGGCGGGTGGGCCACCGGCCGGTTCGGGAGCCGGGTGGCGGCGCTGGGCGGGTGCGTGGCGCTGGCGGGCGGGCTCGTCGGGCTGGCGCTCGGGTCGGGGCTGTCGTCGCTGCTGGTGGTGGTCGTGGCCGGGTTCCTGCTGCAGGGCATCGGTTACGGGCTGCTGCGGCCCGCGATCTCGACGGCGCTGGCCGACGCGGTCGACGACGGCGACCTCGGCATGGCGGGCGCGGCCGAGCGGCTGGCCGGGCAGCTCGGGGTCACGTTCGGGATCACGGTGATGGCGAGCGTCTACGCCGGGGACGTCGATCGGTTCGCGGCGGCGTTCGCCGTGGGCGCGGTGCTCGCCGTCGTGGCCGCGGTGGTGGCGCTGGGGCTGCGCCGGCCGCCGGTGCGCACCGGCGATGCGGCCGGCGCCGACGCCGCCCGGGACGTGCCGACGCCCGACGTCGCCGCCAGCGCCGGCGCTCCCCGCGCCCGGGCCGGAAACGCCCGGATTTGTTGACGTTTTTGACCGAACCCCCGTAGCTTATTGACCCTTCAGGGGGACAGATCAGGGGGATCGCCATGCGCACGCTCGTCCGGAGGGGCCTCCGGCCCCTGCTGGTGCTCACGCTCGCCGTGGGGCTGCTCGGCGGCTGCTGGCCGTCGGTCGGCACCAACTTCGCCGACCCGGGGCCCTACGGCACCGCGATCATCAGCGACGCCGACCACACGTTCTTCTACCCGACCCCGCTCCGCGACGACGGCACCGGCATCAAGCACCCCGTGATCGTGTGGGGCAACGGCACGTTCCTCACGCCGATGAACTACGAGGGCCTGCTCCGGCACTTCGCCTCGCACGGGTTCATCGTCGCCGCCGCCAACACCACCAACGCCGGCTCGGGCAACGAGATGATCGCCGGGCTCGACAAGCTGGCGGGCTACGACGCCACCCCGGGCCACGTGTTCCACGACAAGGTCGACCTGACGATGGTCGCCACCATGGGCCACTCCCAGGGCGGCCTCGGCGCCACCAACGCCGCCCGCGACCCGCGGGTCCGCACGGTCGTCGCCATCCAGGGCGCCGGCGGCGACCTCAGCTCGTACGACGGCAGCGTGCTGTTCCTGTCCGGCTCGGCCGACACGATCGTCCCGTCGGGCGCGATCCAGAGCCTCTACGAGCAGGTCGCCGGCCGCATCCCCGCCGCCTACGGCGACCTGGCCGGCGCCGACCACTTCCAGCCGATCGGCAACGGCAACGCCTACCGCGGCCACCTCACCGCCTGGGTGCGCTGGCAGCTGATGCACGACCGGATCGCCGGCAACCAGTTCGTGGGCGAGTGCGCCTACTGCGACAACCCGCTCTGGACCACCTACCTCACCAACCCGCAGCTGCGGGCGATGGCTCCCGGCACGCCGGGGAGCTGACCACCGACCGCGGCCGCCAGACCCGGATCCGGCCCGGTCTCCGGGCGTTCCCGCCCGGTTTCCGGGCCTTTCCGGACCCGCCGTGACCACCGTGCGCCCCGGCGCCGCGTTCAGCGGCCCGGGCGTGCGGGTAGGCCATCGACCATGCCGTCGCTGTGGACCGAGGAGGGGGACGCCGCAGCTGCGTTCCCGGCGCTGGACCGGGAGCGATCGGCGGACGTGGTCGTGGTGGGCGCCGGCATCGCCGGCCTCCTCATCGCCCGCCGCCTCACCGACGACGGGGCCGAGGTCATCGTGCTCGAGCGCGACCGCGTCGCGGGCGGCGTCACCGGCCACACCACCGCCAAGGTGACCGCCCTCCACGGGGCGCTCTACCAGCGGCTGCGGTCCGGCAAGGGCGCCGACGCGGCCGCCGCCTACGCCGACGCCCAGCAGCGGGGCGTCGAGCGCATCGCCGACCTGGTGGCCGAGCTCGGCATCGCCTGCGACCTCACCCGGGCCCCGGCGTGGACCTACGCCACCACCCCCGACGGCCGCGCCGAGGTCGAGGCCGAGGTCGCCGCGGCCCAGGCGGCGGGGCTCCCCGCCCGGTTCGCCGACCCCGACGAGCTCCCGTTCGCCACGACCGGCGGGGTCGAGCTCCCGGACCAGGCGCACCTTCAGCCGGTGGCGTTCTGCCACGGCCTGGCCGCCTCCCTGCCCGACGTGTACGAGCGGACCGCGGTGACCGGCATCGAGACCGAGCCCGGCGGCGTCGAGGTCCGGACCACCACCGGGCACCGGGTGGGCGCCAACCACGTGGTGATCGCCACCCACGCACCGATCGCCGATCCGGGCTTCCTCAGCAACCGGATGCGGCCCAGCCGGTCGTACGCCGTCGCCCTCGACCTCGGCGACAGCCCGGTGCCGCAGGGCATGTACCTGCGGGTCGAGTCGCCCACCCACTCGCTGCGACCCGCCCGGCGCGACGGGCGCCCGGTGCTGGTGGCCGGCGGCTACGGCCACGGGGTGGGCGACGCCGACACCGCCGAGCACGCCGCCCGCCTGGAGGCGTGGGCCCGCCACGCGTTCCCGGGCGCCGACGTGACCGACCGCTGGTCGGCGCACGACCAGATGTCCAGCGACGGCGTGCCGTTCGTGGGGCGGCTGGCGCCGGGCGAGTCGCGCCGGTGGGTGGCGACCGGGTTCGGCAAGTGGGGCTTCACCAACGCGGCGGTGGCGGCCGAGCTGATCGCCGACGGCATCGCCGGGCGCCACCCGCAGCAGCCGCTGGCGTCGCTGCTCGACGCGAGCCGCGTGCGGGGCAGCCTCAGCCGCTCGCTGCTGCGCGGCGCGGCCCGGGCGGCCCGGCACTTCGTCGGCGACCGGGTGAGCGCCCGGCGGGCGGGCCGGCGCCTGGGCCGCGAGCCCGTGCCCCAGCTCGTCGACGGCACGGCGGAGCCGGCCGCCGGGGGCGCCGGGGGCGCCGACGCCACGGGCGCCCGGACCGGCGCCGCGGCGCTGGCCGAGCACCTGGCGCCCGGCGAGGGCGTGGTCGTCCACGTCGAGGGCACGGCGACCGCGGTGTGCCGCGCCGACGACGGCGCCGTGCACCGGGTGAGCGCCCGCTGCACGCACCAGGGCTGCCTGGTGGCGTTCAACACCGCCGACACGACGTGGGACTGCCCGTGCCACGGGTCGCGGTTCGCCGCCGACGGTGCCGTCCTCCAGGGCCCGGCCACCGCGCCGCTCGCGCCGATCGAGCCCTGAACCCGGCCTGCCCCGTCGAACCTGCCCCCGAACCGAACCTGCCTCCGGAACGGGGTCCAGGGACCCCGTTCCGGAGGCAGGTTGCAGAAGGTGGCTAGGCGGCGGGGGCCGGGACGAGCTCCCGGAGGGCCGGGACGACCTCGGTGGCGTACAGCCGGATCGACTCGGCGTTGGCCGCGTCGGGCACGCCCGGATAGGTGAGCCGGCTGGCCAGGTGGCCGGCGGCCTCGGGCGGCAGGGCCCCGAGCACCTCGACGAACGGGGCGAGCTTGGCCACCACCTCCTCGGGGGTGCCGATGACGAGGGCGTGGCCGAGCTTCTCGTCGTCGTGGGCGATCGCCCGCCCCGGGTCGGCCGCCTCCCACTCGTCGCCCGGCCGCCAGGCCCGCACGCCCGAGCCGCCGGCCCCGGTCTCGTCGGCCTTCCAGGTCCGGGACTGCCCCTGGAGCTGGCGGAGCCCGGGCGCCACGATCTCGGCGGCGTCGCGGGCGGCCACGAACGTGAGGGTCGACTGGGCGACGGCGAAGTCGCGGCGGCCGGTCTCCTCCCGGATCCAGTCGATCCGGCGCTGCAGGCCGCCGGCGCCCATCTGCGGGGCGATGTAGCCGTCGGCGTGGCGCCCGGCCCGGCGCACGGCCGGCTCGACGAACCCCCCGACCCACACGGGCGGCCCGCCGTCCTGGAACGGGAGCGGGCTGGTGGGGACGACCTCGTCGGGGTCGAGGACCCCGACGCCCGACAGCTGCCCGGTGGCCTGCTGGCGGAGGACCCGGATGCACTCGAGCAGCCGGGGGACCCGGTGGCGGCGGCGCAGGCCGAGGCCCTCGAACTCGACGTCGCGGTAGCCGGTGCCGAGGCCGAGGATGAGCCGCCCGCCGCTGAGCTGGTCGACGACGGCGGCCTCCTCGGCGAAGCGGACGGGGTCCCACATGGAGGCGAGGAGGATGTCGGTGCCGACCGTGACGCGCTCGGTCCGCTCGGCGATGGCGGCGAGCGCGACGAGCGGGGCCGGCAGGTAGCCGTCGGCGCTGAAGTGGTGCTCGCAGGTCCACACGGCGTCGAGTCCGTGCTCCTCGGCCAGCACGGCGTGCTCGACGACGTCGCGCAGCGCCCGGTGGTAGCCGGCGGGGCTGGTGTCGGCGGCGTGGGCCGACAGGCCGCTGAGCCCGAACGTCAGCCCGGGTTGCACCGCGCCGCGGTGCGGGGTCGGGGTCGGGTTGGCCACGGCTTGCTCCCCCTGGGTCCTCGATGACGCATCCCAAGCAAATGCTAGGTTGGGACGAAGGGCACGGTACGACCGCCCGGCGGGGCCGTCAACCGGTCCCGCCCGCCGCACCCGGGAGGAACTCGATGTCCCGACTCGACGACGTCCACGCCATCGAGCAGCTCCTCTACCGCTACGCGGTGGCGATCGACACCCGTGACCTGGCCGCGCTCGACGCCGTCTTCACCCCCGACGCCTGGCTCGACATGAGCGTGGCGGGCACGCTGACCCCGGCCGAGTACCGGGCCAAGGCCGCGACGGTGCTGGCCGACCTCGACGCCACCCACCACCTGCTGGCCAGCCCGCTCGTCGAGGTGGCCGACGACGGCACGACCGCCACCGCCCACTGCTACTACCAGGCCCAGCACGTCCGGAACGACTGCCCCGGCGGGCCGCTGCTGCTGATCGGCGGGTGGATCGACGACGAGCTGGTGCGCACCCCGGAGGGCTGGCGGATCACCCGGCGCCGCGGGCGGGCCGTGTGGTTCGACGGCAACCCGGCGGTGCTGGGGCTCGACGTCCGGGTGCCGGGCGGCCGCCGGCCCGTCGACTGACCGACGTCGCCCCACGCCGACCGACCACGACCGAGAGCGACCACCGCGACGACGACCGGCCGCGGCAGGGTTGACGCCGACCCCGCCGCACGGCCAGTTGATCAAATGCTTGGTTGGGCGTACCGTGGCACCGAGCGACGACGAGGCCCGGCCGGCGCACGGCCGCGGCCGGCGAGGCACAGGGGAAGAGTCCTGATGAGCATGACCAGCGAGCGGCCGCGCCACGAGCTGCTGCCGGAGCCGGAGCCCGAGACCATCCGCTACCCGGTCATCTCCGTCGACGACCACGCCGTCGAACCACCCGACCTGTTCACCTCCCGGCTGCCCGCCCGCCTCCGGGACGCGGCGCCCCGCGTCGTCGAGGACGAGCGCGGCGACCAGCACTGGCAGATCGGCGACGAGCGCATCCGCATCGGCATCCAGGGCATGTCCGCCGTGGGCCTGCCGCCCGACAAGCGCACCTACGACGCCATCCGCTACGACGAGATGTGGCCCGGCGCCGTGTCCATCGACGCCCGCGTGCGCGACATGGACCTCTGTGGCGTCGCCGCCGCCGTGAACTTCCCGTCGACGATCTTCGGCTTCTCGGGGCGGCGGCTGGCCGACATCCCGGACCGCGAGGTGGGCCTGGCCTGCTTCGAGGCCTACAACGACTGGACCAACGACTACGCCGACGAGCACCCCGGCCGGTTCGTCAAGCAGGGCATCGCCTGGCTGCACGACGTCGACGTCGCCGCCGAGCAGGTGCGCCGCAACGCCGAGCGGGGCTTCACCGCCCTGTCGTGGACCGAGAACCCCGAGCGCCTCGGCCTCCCCTCCCTGTACTCGGGCTACTGGGAGCCGCTGTTCACCGCCTGCGAGGAGACCGGCACCGTGCTCGACCTCCACGTCGGCTCCGGCGCCCTCACGATGGTGCCGTCCTCCCAGACGCCGGCCCCCGCCCACTCGGTGATGTTCCCGGCCAACGGGATGATGACCGCCGTCGACTGGATCTTCGCCGGCATCCCGTCCCGGCACCCCGACCTGAAGATCGTGTTCTCGGAGGCGGGCATCGGCTGGGCCCCGATGGTGCTGGAGCGCATGGAGCGCCAGGAGGCCCGCGGCCGCCTCAACCCGGACGGCTGGCCGGCGCCCGAGGAGGGCAACATGTTCACCCGGCCGTTCGAGCCGCTGCCCGAGCCGATGGCCGACGCGTTCCGCCGCAACTACTACTTCGCCACGCTCGGCGAGCCGCTGCTGCTGCGCCTCCGGGACGCCATCGGCATCGACCACATCATGATGGAGTGCGACTACCCGCACACCGACGCCCTCTTCCCGTACGTGCAGGACACCGTGGTCAACAGCACCGACGGCTGCACCGAGGAGGAGATCCACCGCCTGGCGTGGGCCAACGCCTCCCGGCTCTACCGGCACCCGCTGCCCGACCTGCCCGGGTTCCCGGCGGTGCCGGAGCACCTGAAGCCGGCGCTCTGACCCCGGCGACCGGTCGAGGCCGCGGCGCCGATCGGGCGGCTCGTCACCCGGACCCGGCAGCGCCGCCGATCAGGCCGGCGCGTGGCGGCGGAACGCCTCGACCAGCGCGCCGCACGCCGCGGCCGGGTCGTCGGCGGCGCCGGGCGCCAGCCGCAGGTCGACGCGGACGTCGGTCACCCCCGCCGCCACCAGGCGGGGCACCGACGCCATGCTCCCGTCGAGGTCGGGGCGCCCCCCGCCGTCGCGGGCCACCTCGACCGGCGCCCGCACCTGCAGCGCACCCGGGTCCCGGCCGGCGCCCTCCAGCGCCCGGCGCAGCCGGTCGACCCCGGCCCGGATCTCGTCGAGCGACGCGCCCATGATCGGGATCCAGCCGTCGCCCAGGCGGGCGATCCGGTCGACGTTGCGCCGGTGCAGCACGCCCGAGAACAGCACCGGCAACCGCGCCTGGACCGGCTGCGGGGCGCAGAACGTGTCGTCGAAGCGCACGGCGGCCGACGAGAACGACGCCGGCAGGTCCTCCCACAGCGCCCGGCACGCGGCGACCACGTCGGTCAGCAGCTCGCCCCGGCGGTCGAAGTCGAGCCCGACCGCGTCGAACTCCTCCCGCTGCCACCCCACCCCGACGCCGAGGTCGAGGCGACCGCCGGTGAGCTGGTCGACGGTGGCCGCGGTCTTGGCCAGCAGGGCCGCCGGCCGCAGCGGGGCCACCAGGATCCCGGTCGCCAGCCGCAGCCGCTCGGTCACCGCACCCACCGCCGCCAGGACGGTCAGCGGCTCCAGCCACGGCGCCTCGGGCGGGTAGGGGAACGGGCCCCAGGCGTACTCGTGGGTGTTGCGGCCCATCACCACGTGGTCGACCACCACGACGCGGTCGACGCCGGCGGCCTCGGCGGCGCGGGCGAGGTCGAGCAGTTGGCGCCAGCCGGCCTCGGGCCGGGGACCGAAGTTGGGGAGGCCGACGGTGAGCGTCGGGGTCACGGTCACGGTCACGTCGCGCCCGGCGTCGGGAAGCCGTCGACGGTGTCGTGCCGGGTCCACTGGCGGCGGACCTCGCGCCGGGCGAACCGCCACCGCCCGGTCGCGTCCCGGGCGTAGCGGTCGAGGTAGCGGATGCCCATGACGTGGTCGTCGTAGCGGCCGTCGCCGGTGGGGGTGAGGTGGTGGCCGACGCAGGCGGCCTCGCCGGTCGCCGTGTCGGCCGCGGTGTCGGCACCCCCGCCGTCGCCCGGCGTGTCGTCGAGCCGGCACACGTGGTTGCCCACCAGGTGGAACGTGAGGACGTAGCGGCGCCGGAGGATCGTGATCACCCGGGCGATCTCGTCGACGCCCCGGTGGTCGCCCTCGGGTGGCCCGTCGCCGGCGTGGGTGGTGAGCCGGGCGTCCGGCAGCCACAGGCTGCGGAACGCGGCCTCGTCCCGGCGGTCGACCGCCGAGGCGTACACGTCGACCAGCTCGCGCAGCGCCAGACGGTCCTCGATCGGCAGGGTCACGTCACCGGCACGATCCGGCCGTAGCCGCCCCGGTGGAACACCAGCGGCGAGCGCGTCGCGCCGGGCAGCTCGAGGTCGAGCACGCGGCCGAGCACCAGCCAGTGGTCGCCGGTGGGGACCACCTGGTCGATCCGGCAGTCGATCCACGCCACCGCGTCGTCGAGCCGGGGCGCGCCGGTCAGCCCCGGGCGCCAGCCGCAGGACCCGAAGCGGTCGACGCCCTTGGTGGCGAACAGGCGGCACAGGTCCTCCTGGTGGTCGCCGACCACGTTGGCGCAGAACGCGCCGGCGGCCTCGATGCCCGGCCACGTCGACGACCGGTGGTCGACGAAGAAGCCGACCAGCGGCGGGTCGAGCGACACCGACGTGAACGACCCGACCGCCAGGCCCACGGGGCCCGGGTCGCCGGGGGCGGTCACGATCGCGACGCCGGTCGGGTGGTGGCCCAGCACCTCGCGCATGCGGAGGGGGTCGATCACGGGGTCGTCCGGAGGCACGGTCGTCATCGTCACAGACCCAGCGGGACCTCGCCGATCACCTGCTCCTCCCGGAGCCTGGCCAACGCCTCGGCGTCGAGGCCCAGCTCCCCCAGCACCTCGTCGTTGTGCTGGCCGAGCAGCGGGGCGGGCCGGGTGTGCCAGGGCTCGTCACCCCGGCTGCGCAGGCGGAACGGCAGCGACGGGTAGCGCTTGGGACCCACCACCGGGTGGTCGACCTCCTCGAAGAAGCCGCGGCCGGTGAGCTCGGGTCGCCGGTCGGCCAGGTGGGCGGGGACCACGGGCTCGGCCGGCACGCCGGCGTCGCGCAGCGCGGCCAGGGCGGCGTCGGCATCGCGGCCGGCGCACCAGGCGGCGAGCGCCGCGTCGATCCGGTCGGCGGCGGCCCGGCGCCCGGCGGCCGTGGCCAGCTCGGGGTCGTCGAGCCAGGCGTCCTGCCCGACCGCCTTTGCCAGCGCCGCCCACTCGTCGTCGGTGCGGACGGCAACGGCGATCCAGTCGTCGGCGCCGTCGGGGCCGCAGCGGTAGGCGCCCTGGGGTGCGGCGTGGGGGCCACGGTTGCCGTCCCGCCCGAGCGACCGGCCGTAGGCGCTGTGCTCGATGGTCTGCTCGGCGGTCACGTTGAGCACCACGTCGATCATCGGTACCTCGATGAGCTGGCCCTCCCCGGTCCGGCGCCGCTGCTCCAGCGCGGCGAGGGCGGCGACCATGGCGTGGATGCCGGCGAGCGGGTCGCAGACCGGGCCGGGGTTCATGGGCGGGTCGCCCTCGGGGCCGGTGGTCCAGCACATGCCGCCGGCCTGCGACACGGTCTGGGCGAAGCCGGGCCGGTCGCGCCACGGGCCGTCGAGCCCGAAGGCGGGCATGCGCACGAGCACGATCCCGGGGTTCACGGCCCGCATCCGCTCGTAGGTGAGCCCGAAGTTGTCGAGCACCCGGGGCGTGTAGTTCTCGACGACGAGGTCGGCGGTGGCGAGGAGCTGCTCGAACACCTCCCGACCCCTGGGCGACGACAGGTTGAGCGTGACCTCCCGCTTGCCCAGGTTGGGGGCCACGAACACCGGCGCCGTCTCGTACCACTGCGGCTCGGTGCGGGGGACCCGGGTGTTGTAGCGCTGGGGGTCGGGCCGCTGGATCGACTCGATGCGGACGACGTCGGCGCCCAGGGCGGCCAGCAGCTGCGTGGCGATCGGGCCGGCCCAGAAGGTGGTGAGGTCGAGCACCCGGAGCCCGGCGAGCGGCCGGGGGTTGGGGCGGGGACCGCCGTCGACGGGTGCGGCGCCGTCGGTCGCCGTTCGGGGCGCCCAGTCGACCCGCCCGTCGTGGGCGCCGACCGCGGGCGGCTCCCCCACCTCGGGGCGCCGCGACCCGGCCATGCGGAACGGCGACGCCGGCTGCACGAACCCGCCGGCGGGATTGGTGGTGAACGAGCCCCGCTCGACGAGGTGGTCGAAGTGCGGCATGGTCTCGCCCCGGCCGATCAGCGCCGCCGGCACCCGGAACAGGGCCGCCAGCTCGGTGATCTCCTCGGCGGTGCGGGCCCGGGTCCACTCCCGGATCACCGGCAGCAGCTCGTCCTTGCGGGCCATGCGGCCCGGCATGGTGAGCAGCTCCTCGTCCTCGCCGAGGTCGGGGCGCTCGATCATCGTGAGGAAGTCGAGCCACTGCTGGCCGGTGACCACGAAGAACCCGACGTAGCCGTCGGCGCAGGGCTCGACGCCGGGGATGCTGAGCCAGCGGACGGTCTCGGCGTTCTGGTGCGGGAAGCTGGCGGTGACCGTCGGGTAGTTGACCAGGCACAGCGCCTGGGCCTCGAGCACCGACACGTCGACGGCGTCGCCGCCCCCGCCCAGGCGGGCGGCGAGGGCGCCGGCGGCGCCGAACATGGCGGCGACGTACTCGCCCACGCGACCGCCGCCCTCGTTGACGTAGACGGGCGACCCGTCCTGGGCGCCGCGGGCCGACAGCGATCCCGACAGCGCCTGCAGGAGGAAGTCGCCCGGGTCCTCCCCGGCACGGGGGTTGCCGGCGCCGAAGGGGTCGATCGTGACCGCCACCGCCGTGGGGTTCAGCGCCCGGACCCGCTCGGGGTCGACGCCGAGGACGATGTCGGCCCCGGCGATGAGGGCGTCGAGGTCGTCGCCCCGGTCGCCACCGTCGCCGCCGGGGCCGCCGGGGCCGCCGTCGCCGTTCCCGCCAGGGCCACCGCCCGCCGTGACCGACCGCTGGCCGGCCCGCAGGAAGCGGAAGAAGGCGCCGTCCGGGTGGCCGTCGGCGCCGGTCGAGCCCGTGGTCGACCAGCGCCGCAGCGGGGCACCGCCCGGCGGTTCGGCCACCACCACGTCGGCCCCGAGGTCGGTGAGCAGCTTGGCGCAGTACGCGCCGGCCACCCCGGTCGTGGCGTCGAGGACCCGCACCCCGTCCAGCGCTGTCGTCACGTCGCCTCCCCCTTCCACCGGGCTCCCGTGGAGCACTTTTCCTACCGGCCGAGCGCTTGCTTGGTAACGTTACCCCGTCGATTCCCTGTGCCGCCACGTGTCGGGCGGCCGACCCCAGGAGGCACCATGCGAGCTCGACGCCCTCTCGCCCTCACCGCGACGGCGCTGCTGCTGCTCGCCGCCGCGGCGTGTGGCGACGACGACGACCCGGCCGAGGAGGCGGGCGGTTCCACCGGCGCCGACGGCGAGCTGCAACTCGACGATCCCCTCAAGATCGCCTTCCTCTGGGAGGTCAGCGGCGAGAGCGCCAACGCCGTCGACTTCTACCAGAACAGCGCCATGCTGGCGGTGGAGGCGATCAACGAGGCCGGCGGCGTCGGCGGGCACCCGATCGAGACCGTCCGCATCTCCGCCCCGCCCCTCGACCTCCAGAAGTCGCAGGCCGCCTACCTCGAAGCCCTCGACGAGGACCCCGACGTGATCGTCGGCTTCCCGTCCTCCGGCCAGGTCGAGGCCGCGCAGACCAACATCGAGCGCGGCGGCGTGCCGTTCCTGTCGGTCGCCTCGCAGAACCTCAAGTACGGCGAGGACGGCATCAGCGAGTACATGTGGGCGCTGCTGCCGTCGGTCGACTCCATCGTCGGCACCACCGTCGAGTACATGGTCGAGGAGGCCGGCCACACCGAGATCGGGCTCATGGCCACCACCGAGACGTTCGGCACCGCCGCCACCGAGGCCGCCAAGGCCGCCCTGGAGGAGAAGGGCATCGAGCTCGCCGCCGAGCGCCGCTACGAGCCCGACGCGACCGACCTCACCGAGGCCGTGCTCGCCATGCGCGACGTCGAGGCCGTCATGGACTGGGGCTTCCCGAACCCGATGGCGGTCCAGCTCAAGCAGTTCCAGCAGAACGGCATCGACATCCCGACCTACATGCACAGCGCCGCGCAGGTCATCGTCGAGAACGAGCTGGCCACCGGCGACGCCATCGCCCAGCTCCACGCCGCGGTCCCCTGCAACCCGACCGGCACCGACCGGCCGTCGCTGCAGGCGTTCACCGAGCAGTACCAGGAGGAGCACGGCGTGTCGCCGTCCAGCTCCGGGACCGCCGCCCACGACGCCATCTACATCATCAAGGCGGCCGTCGAGGAGGCCGGGACCACCGACCCCGAGGCCCTCAACGAGGCGCTGGGGTCGATCAGCGTCGAGGACGACGACCTCATCTGCAACTCCGAGTACCACGCCGACGGGGCCCACTACCTGGCCCACGAGGTGGCGGTGATCAAGTTCGCGGCCGACGGCTCGTCGACCACGGAGAAGACCTACACGGTCCCCGACGTCGACGCCGCCGGCTGACCCGGCTCCCCCGTTCCAAATTGCGTTCGAGAAGCCGCATATGTCGGCCCGATCAACGCAATTTGGGACGGGGTCGCGTGGGCGGCGGCGTCGCCGGCTCCACCACCACACTCACTGCATGGTGATGCCGCCGCTCACGCTCAACGTCTGGCCGGTGACGTAGCCGGCCCGGCCGCTGCACAGGAACGCCACCGTGGCGGCCACGTCCTCGGGCCGACCCAGGCGCCGCAACGGGATCGACCGCACCAGCGCCTCGACCAGCTGCGGCTTCTCCGCCTGCACCGCCCGCGTCATCGGCGTGTCGGTGGGGCCGGGGCACACCACGTTGCTGGTCACCTCCGCCCGGGCCACCTCCCGGGCCAGCGACCGGGCGAAGCCGAACAGCCCGGCCTTGCACGCCGTGTAGACGGCCTCGCCCCCGGCGCCGGCCCGGGCGCCGTCGGACGCCACGAACACCACCCGCCCCCAGCGCCGCTCCACCATGCCGCCCACCAGCGCCTGGGTCAGCAGCATCGGGGCCTTGAGGTTGACCTGCCACTGGCGGTCCCAGGTGGCCGGGTCGCTGTCGGCGAACCGCTCGACCTGCGTGATGCCGGCGTTGTTCACCAGCACGTCGACCGGGCCGTGGTCCCGGGTGACGGCGGCGGCGAAGGCGGCGATCGAGGCGTCGTCGGCCAGGTCGACCTCGGCCGCGACCCCGGCGCCGCCCGGCAGCCCGGCGGCGACCCGCTCGGCGCCGGCGGCGTCGACGTCGGCGACCACCACGCGGGCGCCGAGGGCCGCCAGGTCGGTGGCGATGGCCGAGCCGATCGCCCCGGCGGCGCCGGTCACCACGGCCACCCGGCCGGTCAGGGAGAGTCCGTCCATCCGTGTGCTCCTCGGGTCGTCGTTCGGAGGTCGAGCGGTCGGGGTTCCGGGGCCCGGCGGTTCAGGCGACCGCGGCCGCGCCGTCGCCGGCGACCACGTAGCGCTCGGCCATCACCCGATGGCCGGCGGCGTTCGGGTGCAGGCCGTCGGGCAGCAGACCGGCGTCGGCCGGGCCCAGGAGGTCGAGCCCGTCGACGTAGGCGAGGTGGGCGTCGCCGAGCGAGCGCCGCACGTCGACCACCTGCCGCAGCGCGCCGCGCATGGCGGCCAGCGACAGGTCGCCCTCCACCTCCCGCCGCCACGTCGGGGTCACCAGCACCGACCGGGCCGTCGCCTCCCGCTCGGGGCTCACCACCGGCGACAGCACCGTGACCGGCACGGTCGGGTGGCCGTCACGGACCGACGCCACGAACCCGTGGACCGCCGGGCCGAACGTGCGCTCCCGCAGCGTGGCGAAGTTGTGGACGTTGATGCCCAGCTCGAGGGTCACGTGGTCGGCGTCCAGCCCCGCGATCGCCCGGGCGACCAGCGGGTCGAGGTGGCACTGGCCGGTGTAGCCCAGGTTCACCAGGTGCCAGCCCCGGCGGCGGGCCACCAGCGCCGGCCACGTGCGGGTGGGGCGGAGGCCCGAGCCCTGGGTGATGCTGCTGCCGTAGACGACCCAGCGGGGCCGCCGGTCGGGCGGCGGGGGCTCGTCGTGGGCGACCGCGTCGACCGCCACCGCCCGCACCCGGACCGCCGGCGCCGGCGGCAGCCACAGCTCCAGGTCGTGCGGGCCGGGCGGGAGGTCGTCGAAGCACACCTCGTGACGGCCGGGCCCGTGGCCGGCCAGCCGGGTGACGACGAGGTCGCCGTCGACCACCAGGTCGAGGTGGACGGGCAGCCGGTAGCCCTCGTGGCCGGGCAGCTCCCGGGCCTCCAGGGCGACCGCCACCGACCGGGTGTCGCTGCGCCACCGCAGCCGGACGCCCGACGGGCAGCGGGCCGCGGCCACCAGCGCCGGGTGGTGGAGCGGCCGGTCGGCGGCGGGGAGCCGCCACGGCTGGACGCCCTCGCCGGTCGCCTCGACCGCCAGGGCGCCGTCCCACCGCACGACGGCGTCACCCGAGTCGGCGGCGTCACCCGGGCCGCTCGTCAGGTCCAGCTCACGCATCGGTCCCGGGGCGGGGACGGAAGCTGGGGATCGTGCCCCAGCCCGGTCGCTCGGTGAAGGTCACCTCGACGGGGAGCCCGATGCGCACGTCGTCCGGGGCGATGTCGACCAGGTCGGCGAACACCCGGAGGCCGGCCTGCTCCTCCAGGTCGACCCAGCCCACGGCGTAGGGCACCTCGCCGTCGAAGCCGAGGACGAACGGGCGGTGGACGACGGTGAACGTCGCCACCTCGCCCCGACCAGACACCGGCTCGAACGCCAGCTCGGTGCTCCCGCACGACGGGCAGCGCACGTCGGGGAAGTGCACCCAGCGGCGGCAGCCGGCGCACCGCTGGATCTCCAGCCGTCCCTGCCGTGCCGCCTCCCAGTAGGGCGCGGCCAGGTCGCTCGGCGTGGGGACGGGCTTGGCGGGGGTCGTGTCGCTCACCGGGCCACCCCCTCGGCGCCGCCGACGCCGCCGACGCCGCCTGCGCCGCCGGTGTCGCCGGTGTCGCGGGTGAGGATCGCCGCGGTGCCGAAGCTGCCGCCGAAGCCGGTGCACAGGGCCACCTCGGCGTCGGGCACCTGCCGGTCGCCGGCCTCGTGGCGGAGCTGGACGACCGCCTCGGCCACGTTGTTGAGCCCGTGCACGTACCCCTCCGACAGCAGACCGCCGTTCGTGTTGGTCGGCAGGGCCCCGTCGAGCCGCAGGCCGCCGGCGCGCACGAACGCCCCGGCCTCGCCCGGCGGGCAGAACCCGAGGTCCTCCAGCTGGGCGAGCACCACCCACGTGTAGGCGTCGTAGAGCAGGGCGACGTCGACGTCGGCGGGCGTGAGGCCCGAGGTGCGCCACAGCTCGTCGGCGAGGTAGCGGGTGAAGACGCCGTCGATGTCCTCGGCCCGGTCGAGCGCCGAGCAGCCGGGGCCGCCGCCCCGCACGACCGAGCGGATCGCCACCGGGGGGTGGGGCAGGTCGCGGGCCCGGTCGATGCTCGTCACCACGAGGGCGCAGCCGCCGTCGGTCTCCTGGCAGCAGTCGAACCGGCGCAGCGGCGTGGCCACGAACGGGCTGGCGTGGTGGTCGTCGACGGTGAGCGGCGTGCGCATGAGCGCCCGGGGGTTGCGCACGGCGTGGGCCCGCAGCTCGACGGCGACGGCGGCGAGGTCGTCGTCGGTCTGCCCGGTGGCGTGCAGGTAGCGCTGGGCGGCGAGGGCGTAGAGCTGCACCGGCCCGGCCAGGCCGTACTGGCCGTAGAAGTGGGCGTCCTCGGCGTGGCCCACGGCGGTCTGGCCCATGCGCTTGCCGCTGCGGCCGTTGAGCGCCCGGTAGATCACGACGACGTCGGCGAGCCCGGCGTCGACGATCATCGCCGCGTCGCCCAGGATCGACGCCGTCTGGGTGCCGCCGCCGAAGAGGTCCTGGTGCCAGCGGAGCCGGGTCAGGCCGAGGGACCGTGCGAGGCCGAGGACCGGGATCGAGTCGTTCATGGCGTAGCTGAGCAGGCCGTCGACGTCGTGGACGGCGAGGCCGGCGTCGTCGAGGGCGTCGAGGACGCACGCCGTGGCCAGGTCGCCCACCGTCACGCCGGAGGCGCGGGAGAACGGCGTCCAACCGACGCCGACGATTGCCGCCCGCCCGGCGAAGGGTTGCAGGGCCATGCGGCCAGACTAGCCAACCGAGCGCTAGCTTGGTCCAGTGGGTCGGATCGTGGTGACCGGGGCGTCGGGACGGCTGGGGCGGGCGGTGGCCGAACGGCTGCTCGACGCCGGGGAGGCCCCGATCCTCGTGACCCGCCGACCCGCCGCCCTCGCCGACCTGGCCGCCCGGGGCGCGGCGGTGCGGCCCGGCGACTTCGACGACCCGGCCGGCCTCGCCCGGGCCTTCGCCGGCGGCGAGCGGCTGCTGCTGATCAGCACCGACGCCCTCGACCGCCGGGTCGCCCAGCACCGGGCCGCGATCGACGCCGCCGTCGCCGCCGGGGTCCGGCACCTCGTGTACACGTCGCTGTCGGACCCCGTGCCCGGCCACCCGGTCGCCGAGGTCACCGACGCCCACCGGCACACCGAGGCGGCGCTGCGGGCCCTCGGCCCGGCGATCCGGTGGACGATCCTGCGCAACGCCACCTACGCCGACGCCCTCGTCCCGCTCTGGCGCCGGGCCTCCGCCGAGGGCCGGCTGGTCACCAACCTCGGCCACGGCACGACCGCCTGGGTGGCCCGCGCCGACTGCGCCGCCGTCGCCGCCGCCGTGCTGACCACCGACGGCCACGACCACACCGTGCACGACATCACCGGTCCCGAGCGCCTGGGGGCCGAGGACCTCGCCCGGCTCCTCGGCGTCCCGGTCGTCCCCGTGACCGACGAGGAGATGACCGCCCACCTCGTCGCGCAGGGCCTCGCCCCCGCCCGCGCCGAGCTCGTCGCCACCTGGCACCGCGCCATCCGCGAGGGCCACTTCGCCCCCTGCACCACCACCGTCGAGGACCTCACCGGCCACCCCGCCACCACGGTCGCCGCCCTCCTCGCCGACGCCTGAACACCGACGGCCCATCGCGAGAGGTGCCCACTCGACCTGGGGCCGATCGGCGGGTGGTTACGCTCCGGGCGCATGGACCTCATCGAGCACGCGACGACCGAGAAGCTGACCCGGGAGGCGGCGGCCGAGCGGCTGCGGGCGCTGGCCGACCAGCTGTCCCGGCACAACGAGGTCGCCTTCACCCGCGACGGCCTGCAGTACCGGGTGGACGTCCCCAAGGAGGTCGAGCTCACCATCGAGGTCGAGACCGGCGAGGAGTCGGAGATCGAGGTCGAGATCAAGTGGTGACGTCCCGGCCGTGACGCGGCACGGCCGGGACACCCGGAGGCGTCCCGGCCGGTAGCCGCGGCGGTGCGGGGATCAGGCGGTCAGTCGTCGTCCCAGTCGTCGTCATCGCGGTCGTCGACGTCGTCCCAGTCGTCGTCGTTCGGGCCGTCGTCGTCGGGGCCGTCGTTGTGGCTCGACACCACGGCGAACGACTCGTCGAGGTGGACGTCGACCTCCGAGCCGTCGTCGAGGGTGACCTCGACCTCGTAGCCCGGCCGGCCGTCGTCCTCGGCCTCGGCCTCGGTCACCCGGCCGCCGCCGGCCTCCTCGATGGCGGCGGCGCTGGCCTTCTCCAGCGTCTCGCCCTCGAGCTCGATCTCGACGTCGCGGCCGTTGGCCCCGTTGCCGTTGCCGTCGTCGCTCTGGGCGGCGGCCACGCCGGCGCCTGCGGCGACGAGCGCCAGCGCTGCGGCGCCTCCGGCGATCCAGCGGGTCCTGCGGTTCATCTGTTCCTCCTGGGGGATCTCGGGGGGAGCTGTCGTGCCCTCCCTGGGCACGCTCCCACCGTCGCACCACGGCCCTGACACGACCCTGAAGGCGCTGACAGGACGCTGAAGGCCCTGGTCAGGCGCAGGCGTCAGGTGGCGGCCGTCAGGCGTCGGAGCGGGCGGGCAGCCGGACCGTGAACCGGGCCCCGCCCAGGTCGGCCTCGCCGACCGTCACCGTGCCGCCGTGGGCGGTCACCAGCTCCCGGACGATCGCCAGGCCGAGGCCGCTGCCGCCACCGTCGCGGGCGCGGGCGTCGTCGAGCCGGACGAACCGCTCGAACACCCGCTCCCGCTCGCCGGCCGGGATGCCGGGACCGTCGTCGTCGACGGTGAGCACCACCTCGTCGCCGTCCTCGGCGAGCCCGAGCGCCACCCGCCCGGTGGCGTGCCGGGCGGCGTTGTCGACCAGGTTGCGGACGACCCGCGCCAGGGCGTCGGGGTCGCACTCGACCGGGCCGGCCGACACGCCGGACGCGTCGACCCCCAGCGACGTGGTGGTGCGCAGGCGGCGGGCCTCCCCGAGCACGAGGTCGTCGAGGTCGACCGGGCGGCGCCGCAACCCGAGGGCGTGCTCGTCGGCCCGGACCAGCACCAGCTGGTCGTCGACCAGGCGCTGGAGGCGCAGCGCCTCGTCGAGCACCGTGCCGGCCAGGGCGTCGGTGGTGGTGCGGTCGGGGAACCGCTGCGCCACCTCGGCGTGCTGGCGGATCGACGCCACCGGCGAGCGCAGCTCGTGGGCGGCGTCGGCGACGAACCGGCGCTGGCGGGCCTGCGCCGACGCCAGCCGGTCGAGCATCCGGTTCATGGTGGCCGCGAGGCGGGCGACCTCGTCGGTGCCCTCCGGGGCGGGCACACGGCGGTCGAGGTCGGAGGCCGACACGGCCTCGGCGGTGGCCCGGATCTCCTCGACGGGCCGGAGCGCCCGGCCCACCACCCGCCAGGTGGTGACCGCCACCACCAGCAGCAGCACGGGGAGACCGAGCGCCAGGAGCCGGGCGACGGTGGCGACCGGCTCGTCGACCTCCTCCAGGGTCGACGCCACCACGACCGTGCGGGGGCCCTCGGGGGTGTCGGCCGCGGCGGCCACGGCGAGGAACGACTCGTCCTCGTCGGGCAGCTCGACGGTCGCCGTCCCGCCAGGCTCCAGGCCGGGGGCGAGCACGACCTCCGGCCGGGGCGCGTCGGGCTCGTCGCCGTCGTCGCCGTCGTCGTCCTCGTCGTCCTCGTCGGCGTCGCCCTCGACCAGACCACGGCTCGACGCGACGACCCGCCCGTCGGCGTCGACGACCTGGGCCACGTTGTCGTCGTCGGTGCTGGCGAGGATCCCGGGCGAGCCGCCGGCCGCCAGCACCTCGGCGGCCGCCTCGGCATCCCGGCGGGTCGCCTGCTCGACCCCGTCGAGAAGCGAGATGCGCAGGGCGACGACCAGCCCCACGCCGCCGACGACCAGCGCCGCCGCCACCACGGCCACCGCGAGCCCGGTGGTCCGGGCCCTCACCGAGCCCGGTAGCACCCGGCGCCAGGCCCGCTCAGCCACCGTCGTCGGCCAGCCGGTAGCCCGAGCCCCGCGCCGTCTGGATCGAGCTCCGGCCGTAGGGGCGGTCGATCTTGTTGCGCAGCCGCCGGACGTACACCTCGACGATGTTCGGGTCACCCTCGAACTCGTCGTCCCACACGTGGTCGATCACCTCGCGCTTCGACACGACCTGCCCCTGCCGTCGCACCAGGTACTCGAGGACGGCCAGCTCGCGGGCGGTCAGCTCGATCTCGTCGTCGCCCCGCCACACCCGGCGGGCGGCGATGTCGACCCGGAGGTCGCCGGCCACCAGCGCCGCCGGCCGCCGCTGGGGCTCCCGGCGCAGCAGGGCGTGCAGGTGGGCGACCAGCACGTGGTGGGAGAACGGCTTCGTGAGGAAGTCGTCGGCGCCGCCGTCGAGGGCCTCGACCTCGTCCCACTCGCCGTCCTTGGCGGTGAGGATGAGGATCGGCGTCCAGATGCCCTCGTCGCGCAGGGTGGAGCACACCTTGAAGCCGCTCATGCCGGGGAGCATGAGGTCGAGGACGATCACGTCGTAGGTGACCTCGCGGGCGCGCCACAGCCCGTCGACCCCGGTGGCGGCGACGTCGACGGCGAAGCCCTCGGCCTCCAGGCCGAGCCGGATGCCCTCGGCCAGGGCCTCCTCGTCCTCGACGACCAGCACGCGCACGGGGTGAACGGTACGCCGCACCCGGTCGTTTGGGCGGGAGGCGGTTTCAGCGTCGTGTCAGCCGAGCGCGGCGATGGCGGTGGAGAGGCGGCGGGGGCTCACCGGCGTGGGCGTGCCGAGCTTCTGGGCGAACAGGCTCACCCGCAGCTCCTCCAGCAGCCAGCGGGCCTCCACCACGTCGTCGTCCGCCCGGCGGGCCGGGGGCAGCGCCTCGACGGCCTCGGCGTAGGCGTCCTCCAGCGACCGGACCGTGGCCATCAGCTCCCGGTCGCGGTCCGGCCGGTCGCGCAGCTTCCCGAGGCGCAGGCGGATCGCCTCCAGGTAGCGGGCCAGGTCGGGGAGCCGGGCCAGGCCGGTCGCCGCCACGAACCCCGGGTAGACCAGGTCGCCCAGCTGCGACCGCATGTCGGCGTACGCCTCGGCCAACGCCGGCGGCGCCGACGCCAACCGCTGCTCCAGCGTCGCCGCCGCGGCCACGATCGCCGCCGCCTGCCCGGCCGCCGCCACCGCCAGCGGGGCCAGCCGCTCCCGGGCCGCCCGGCGCAGCCGCTCGAAGCCCTCGTCGTCCCAGGCCGGCCCGCCCCGGGCGGCGAGCAGCCGGTCGGCCGCCGCGGTCACGCAGTCGTCGGCCAGCGCCTCCTGCACGTCCCGCCGCACCTGCCCCGGGAACAGGGCGCGCACCCCGTCCTTCGGCGGCAGGTTCGTGGGCGCCTGCAGGCGGCGGACCACCTGCTGGCGGGCCTTCGGGGCAGCCAGGAGCAGCAGCCGCCGGGTGCCCGCCCACATCCACCGCGCCTGGGTGGCCGGCGTCGTGGCGATGCGGACCGCCACGGTCGCGCCCTCGTCGACCAGCGCCGGGTAGGCGACCACCTCGACGCCGCCGGCGTCGGCGGTGACCGTCCGGGGCAGCCCGCCCGCCGGCCACTCGGTGAGGCCCGAGCGCTCCAGGTGCCGGGGCGCCACGGCGGCGACGGCCCGGCGGGCCCGGTCGGCCAGCGCCGCCGCCAGGGCGTCGAGGTCGCGGCCCGCCCCCACCACCCGGCCCTCGGCGTCCTCCACCTGGAACCGCATCCGCAGGTGCCGGGGCAGCTTGCCGAACGCGGCGTCCAGGTCGGCCGGCGCCACCCGCACGCCCGCCAGCGACGACAGGCGGCGGGCCAGCACCTCCGCCAGCGGCCCGTCGGCGGGCCCGATGCCGTCGAGCGCCTCCCGGGCCTTCTCGTGGGCGGGCGACAGCTCCCGCCGCACCGCCTTCGGCAGGCCCCGGATCAGCGCCGTGACCAGCTCCAGCCGGTGCCCGGGCACGTGCCAGTCGACGCCCGCCGAGGTCAGCCGGGGCAGCAGCACCAGCGGCACGTGCACGGTGACGCCGTCGTCGTCGGCGCCGGGCTCGAACACGTAGGACAGGTCGAGCACCAGGTCGTCGCCGGCGGACGAGGGCAGGGTCCAGGTGAGCGGGAACCCGCCGGTGTCGACGTCGTCGGCGTCGACGCCGAGCACGTCCTCCAGCGTGAACGTGAGCCGGTCCCGCTCGGCACGGGTGGCGCGACGCCACCACCGGTCGAACGCCCGGGTGGAGGCGACGTCGTCGGGCAGCCGCTCGGCGTAGAGCGCCGCCAGCCGCTCCTCGCTCACGACGAGGTCGGCGCGCCGGGTGCGGGCCTCCAACCCGCGGGCCTTGTCGAGCACCTGCCGGTTGGCCTCGGGGAACGGGTAGCGGCCGTCGTCGTCCCAGTCCCCCTCGACGAGGGCGTGCTCGACGAACAGGTCGCGGGCGAGGTCGGGGTCGAGGCGCTCGACGGCGATCGACCGGCGGGGCACGATCGGCAGGCCGTACAGCGTGACCTGCTCGTCGACCACGGCCTGGCCGCGGCGCCGGCTCCAGGTCGGCTCGCCGTAGGAGCGCTTGACCAGGTGCTCGGCCAGCGGCTCGATCCACGACGGGTCGATGCGGGCGACCGTCCGGGCCCACAGGCGCCCGGTCTCGACCAGCTCGCCCGCCATCAGCCACGCCGGCGACGACTTCGCCAGCGCCGAGCGCGACGCCACCTGGAACCGGGCCTGGCGGGCGCCCCGGTAGTCGCCCTTGACCCGGTCGTACATGCCGACGTGCGACAGCAGCCCGGCCAGCAGCGCCCGGTGGATGGCGTCGGGCGGCGCCGGGGTGGCGCCGTCGTTGCGGGGCAGCCGCAGGTCGCGGGCCACCTCCCGGAGCTGGCGGACGAGGTCCTGCCACTCGCGCACCCGCACGTAGTTGAGGTACTCGGCCCGGCACATCCGCCGGAACCCGTTGCCGGTCCGGGCCCGCTGCTCGGTGGTGAGGTGCTCCCACAGGCGCAGGTAGGCCAGGAAGTCGGAGCCCGGCACCCGGAACCGGGCGTGGAGCTGGTCGGCCTTCTGCTCCTCGTCGGTGGGGCGCTCCCGGGGGTCGAGGATCGACAGCCCCGCCACGATCACGATGACCTCCCGCAGGCAGCCGTTCTCGGCGGCGGCCAGCAGCATCCGCCCGAACCGGGGGTCGACGGGGAGGCGGGCCATGCGGCGGCCGTCGCGGGTGAGGGTCAGCCGGTCCTGGTCGGGGACGAGCGCCCGCAGCTCGACCAGCAGCGCCACCGCGTCGCGCACCGCCCGGCGGTCGGGCGGGTCGATGAACGGGAACGACTCGACGTCGCCCAGCCCCAGCTCGGCCATCTGCAGGATGACCGACGCCAGGTTCGTGCGCAGGATCTCGGGCTCGGTGAACTCGGGCCGGGACTCGAAGTCCTCCTCGCTGTAGAGGCGGATCGCGATGCCCGGCGCCACGCGGCCGCAGCGGCCGGACCGCTGGTTGGCCGACGCCTGGCTCACCGGCTCGATCGGCAGGCGCTGCAGCTTGGTGCGCCGGTTGTAGCGGGAGATGCGGGCCGTGCCGGTGTCGACGACGTAGCGGACGCCGGGCACGGTGATCGACGTCTCGGCCACGTTGGTGGCCAGCACGATGCGCCGGCCCTTGTGCGGCTTGAACGCCCGCTGCTGCTCGGCCGCCGACAGCCGGGCGTAGAGCGGGAGGATCTCGGTGTTCGGCCGGTCGTCCTCGGCCAGGGCGCGGGCGGTGTCGTGGATCTCCCGCTGCCCGCTGAGGAACACGAGGATGTCGCCGGGGCCCTCCCGGGACAGCTCGTCGACCGCGGCCCGGATGGCGTCGACCTGGTCGCCCGACTCCGGTTCCCGGTAGCGGATCTCCACCGGGTAGGTCCGCCCCGACACCTCCACCACGGGGGCACCGAAGTGGCGGGCGAACCGGTCGGTGTCGATGGTGGCCGAGGTGACGATCACCTTCAGGTCCGGCCGGCGGGGCAGCAGGTCGGTGAGGTAGCCGAGGAGGAAGTCGATGTTGAGGCTCCGCTCGTGGGCCTCGTCGACGATGATCGTGTCGTAGCGGCGCAGGTCGGGGTCGCTGCGCAGCTCGGCGAGCAGCACCCCGTCGGTCATGAGCTTGACCATCGTGCCGTCGCTCACCTGGTCGGTGAACCGGACCTTGTAGCCGACGACGTCGCCCAGCTCGGTGTCGAGCTCCTCGGCGATCCGGGCCGCGACCGTCCGCGCCGCGAGCCGGCGCGGCTGGGTGTGGCCGATCATCCCCTCCCGGCCCCGGCCGAGCTCCAGGCAGAGCTTGGGGAGCTGCGTGCTCTTGCCCGACCCGGTCTCGCCGGCCACCACGACCACCTGGTGGTCGCGGATCGCGGCGAGCACGGTCTCCCGCTGTGCCGTGATCGGCAGGGCCTCGGGGTAGGTCAGCCGGAGACGGCGATCGTTCCCGGGCACCTCGCCAAGCTACCGGTCGCCTGTGGGGGCCCGAAGCGGTTTCCGGCGCTCCGGCGGGGCCGCTCGGCGGCGGCGCCGCGGCCCGTGCCGCCGGGCGCCGGGCCGGGCCGTCGGGCCGTCGGGCGCCTACCGCGGGACGAACACCCCGTGCAGCGGCGGCGGGTCGCCCGACGCGCCGGCCATCGTCAGCAGCAGGTCGCCGACGTCCGCGAACCCGGCCGTGCGCCGCGGGATGCGGGCGGCGGGGAACGTGCCCGTGACCAGCAGGTCCAGCGCCCGCTCGTGGGCGGCGGTGCTGACCCCGCTGGCGCCCTGCAGGCGCAGGCCCCGGTTGACGATCAGGTCGGGGGCGAAGGTGAGGGTCACCTCGCCGCCCCGGACGCCGGCGACGACCACCCGCCCGCCCTTGCCGGCGAGCGCGACGGCCTGGGCGAACGCGGTGGGCGCCTTGGCGGTCACGTCGACGACCACGTCGGCCAGGCCGCCGGTGGCGTCCTGCAGGGCGGCGACCGGGTCGTCGCGGGCCACGTCGACGGCGAGGTCGGCACCCAGCTCCCGGGCCAGCTCCAGCCGGGGCAGGTCGTGGGGGCCGACGCCGGTCACCATGACGAACCCCGCCCCCGCCGCCTTGGCGGCCGCCACCGCGGCGATGCCCCGGATGCCGGGGCCGAGGACGGCCACCACGTCGCCGGGGCCGGTGCCGGGGATCTCCACGCCCCAGCACACGCCGGCGCCCAGCGGGTTGAACAGGGCGGCGTCGACCGGGTCGAGGTCGGGCGGCAGCTTGTGCACCACCGACCGGGGGCCCAGGTAGTGGTGGGTGGCGTAGCCGCCCCACAGGCCCGGGGCCCGGTCGACGGGCGTGAGGCCGTAGGGCAGGCCGTCGTAGTCGGCGCAGGCGGCCAGCTCGCCCCGGCGGCACGGCTCGCACTCGCGGCACGCCGGCCGGGGCGCGACGGTCACCCGGTCACCGGCGGCGACGCCCCACCGGGCGGCGGCCACGGGCCCGATGGCCTCGATGACGCCGACGGTCTCGTGGCCGGGCACGAACCCGGGCGGCCAGGGCAGGTCGCCGGTGTAGAGCTCGTGGTCGGTGCCGCACAGGCCGCAGGCCTCGACCCGGAGGACGGCGTCGTCCTCCCCCACCGCGGGGAGGGGCAGCTCCCGAGCGACGAGCCGCCGCGGCGCCTCCAGCACGAGGGCGGTGGCGGCGCTCATCGCCGGTGCTCCAGCGCCAGGCCGGGCGTGGGCCAGGTGCAGGCGACGACCCGGCCGGTCTCCGACAGGGTCAGGTAGGCGGTGGTGCGGTCGGGCCCGCCGAAGCAGAGGTTGGTGACCATGGGGTCGAACAGGTCGTCGGGCAGCGTGTGCTGGGTGACCGTGCCCCCGTCGGCGCTGAACTGCGTGACCACGCCGGAGATCAGCGTGCCGACGCAGACGCTGCCGTCGGCGGCCACGGCCAGCGAGTCGAACATCTGGACGCCGGGGACGCTGCCCACCAGCGAGTCGGGGTCGTGGTTGCGGTCGTGGACGAGCTCGCCGGGGCCCACGATCTCCCGCCCGTAGAGCCGGCCGGACAGGGTCTCGGCCCAGTAGAGCGTGCGGCCGTCGGGCGAGAGGCCGATGCCGTTGGGGGCGTCGACCTTGTCGATCACTCGCACGATCCCGCTGCCGTCGGCCCGGGCGTGGAACAGCCCGCCGTAGAGGCGGGCGTCGGCGAGGAACTTGCCGGTGTCGGTGAACCAGAAGCCGCCGTCGCCGTCGAAGACGAGGTCGTTGGGTCCGGCGAGCCGTCGCCCGTCGCACGCCTCGTAGAGCACCTCGACCTTGCCGGTGTCGAGGTCGACCCGCTCGACGCGCCCGCCCCGGTACTCGGCTTCGGCGCCGCCGTTGTTGCAGACGTAGAGGGCGCCGTCGGGGCCGATGGCCATGCCGTTGGGCCCGCCGCCGGGCTCGGCGACCACCTCGGGGCGCCCCGTCCCGTCGGGCGGGATCCGGGTGACGACGCCCCGGCGGATCTCGGCGACGAGGAGGCTGCCGTCGTCCAGCGCCACCGGCCCCTCGGGGAAGACCAGCCCCTCCGCCACGACCCGCACGTCAACAAGCGGTCGCTTGCTTGGTTCCATGGACCACTTCTACACCAGGCCGGCACCCCCGTGCAGGGGGGCCCACGGGGGTGCCGGCGGGTGGAGGTGCAGCGGCAGGGCGGACCCGGGCGGCGGCCGGGGCCGGGCGGGCCGACCCGGCCCCGTCAGTGGGCGTGCTCGTGGTGGTGGCGGACCATCACCAGGTACATGAGCGGGAACATCGCCACGTGCTCGATCACCATCAGGGCGCCGCCGTCGAGCACCCCGGCCCCGACGAGCGGCAGCAGCGCCACCGGCGTGACGAGCATGGCGCCGGCCATCTCCAGGGTCCCGGCCCAGGCATGGCCCCGGAACCGCATCCAGACGACCATGCCGAGCGCCATGTCGACGGCCATCTTCAACGCGGCGACCGCGGGCGACAGCTCGACGTCGAGCCCGAGGACCGCCACCGCCCCGACCCAGAGCCCGCCGAACACGCCCATGCCCACGAACATCGCCACGACCATCTCCAGGTAGTGGCGGGCGAGCCCCCGCGACCACCACACGGTGCCGTGCCCCGGCTCGACACCCGTCGTCCTCTGCAGCTCTGCGACCGTCATCCCGATCCCCTCCCTCGCCTTTAAGTCGAACAGTGTTGTTCAGGTTTTCCGCACGATAACCTGAACACACCTGTTCGACAACCCTGATCGACTGGGGGATCCCCCTGATGCGAGCCGACGCCCTCCGCAACATCGACGCGATCCTCGAGGCGGGCCACCGCTGCCTGGCCGCCGATCCCGACGCCTCGGTGGGCGACATCGCCAAGGCGGCCGGCGTCGGCCGGGTCACGCTCTACGGGCACTTCGCCAACCGGGCCGAGCTCGTCGAGGCCGTCGTCCAGCGGGCGCTGGCGCGCTTCGACGCCGCGCTGGCGTCGGTCGACTTCGGCGGCGACCCGCGTCAGGCGCTGGTGCGGCTGGTGGAGGCGAGCTGGCGACCCACGGCCGAGTCGGCGAACCTCCTGGTCGCCGCCGAACGGGCGCTCCCGCCGGAGAAGCTGCTGGCCACCCACGAGGGGCCGGCCAAGCGGGTGGTCGAGCTGCTGGAGCGCGGCCGCGAGGCGGGCGCGTTCCGCACCGACCTGCCCACGTCGTGGCTGGTCGCGATGTTCCACGCCACCGTGCACGCCGCGGCCAACGAGCTGGCCGCCGGCAACCTCGACCCCGACGCCGCGGCGCCCACCATCGCCACGACCCTCCTCGCCGCCTTCACCCCACCCACCCCGACCTAGCGGGGGAGCGGTCACCGACCGACGACGTCGACCCGTCCTCCGCCGGTGGGTCGGACAGCACGTTCCGGTTGGCGGGACCTTGACCCGGGGCGGGGGTGGGCTTAGCTTGCCATTGACCAAGCGATTGCTTGGCAGACGGAGACGCCAGGGGGAGAAGGACGAGTGGGCGACGGCGAGACGGCGGTCGGGTTCTCGCAGGTGATCGGCGGCGTGGCCGGACCGGCGCAGGACGGGCGGGTCCTCGACAGCGTCGACCCGTCGACCGGCACCGTCTGGGCCACCATCCCCCGGGGCACCGCCGCCGACGTCGACGCCGCCGTCCGCGCCGCCCACGCCGCCCGGCGCGACTGGGCGCGGCTCGGCCCGGCCGGGCGGGCCCGGCGGCTCCGGCGCCTCGCCGAGCTGTTCGC
>DATCLV010000519.1:0-8040 GCA_036563745.1 Acidimicrobiales bacterium
GTGCCAGTGCATGTCGGTGGCGTTCTCGAGGGTCGGCTGCTGGGTCAGCGGGTGGCTGTTCAGCACGAACAGGAGCTGGTCGCGGGCGACCTGCGGCGGGTTGTCGATCAGGCGGCAGCCACCCACCTGGGCGCAGGCCCCGTGCTGGGCCATGGCGCCGAAGAACGTCATGCCGTCGCCGTGGGCGCGGGCGCCGTACTCGTCGATCTTCTGCCACTGGGCGGCGTTGACCCCGCTGGTGGCGTAGATCTGCGGGATCGGCAGCGACGGCTCGTACCGCCACGCCAGCCGCCACAGGGTCTCCTGGTTCCACCCGTTGTTGCAGCCGCCGTTGTGGGCGGTGTCCCGGGGGCAGCCGTCGGCGGAGAAGTTGGCGTGGAGGGCGCGGCGGCCGGGGACGCTGTCGTAGCCCCGGAGCCACTGCTCGGCCTTCTGCGGCGCCGACCAGGACGGCTCGGCGTCCCAGGCGCCGTAGATCCGGGCGACGCCGGGGTAGTGGGCCTCGGCCCAGGCGGCGGCGTCGCGGACGGCCGTGGCCCAGGCGACGCCGTGGCCGTAGACCCACAGGTCGTTGCGCCGGTCGATCGTGCTGTTCGACGTGCCCATGCCGACGAGGACCTGCTGGGTCGGCGACCGGCGGCACCAGGCGTAGCCCCGGACGAAGTCCCGGACCAGGTCGGCGGCCTGGGCGGCGGTGCGGTCGGCGCCGCCCCACAGGGTCGCCCCGAACGCCCCCTGGGTCACGATCGGCGCCCCGAAGAACAGGGTCAGGCGGCCCTGGGTGTCGGCGTTGGCGCAGCCCAGCCGGGTGGCGGCGTCCGGGCTGGCGTTGCCCATGTAGTAGCTGCGGGTGTGGGGGAGGAGCGGCGGGGCCTGGGCTGCGGCCGGGGGCGCCGCGGCGGCGGCCGTCGGCCCCTCGCCGGCGCCGGTGGTCGTGGCGGTCCCGGCGGCGACGGCGACGGCGATGAGGAGGGCGAGTGCGAGACGCCTGGGCACGGGGTTCCTCTCCGAAAAGCGGACGAAGAAGGATCGCCACTCAGCGCGCGCAGATCAAGCACCGTCCGTGACCAGGACCGGCGGGCCCGCCCGGGCCGCCGGGCTCAGTGCTCCTCGTCGACCGGGGGCAGGAAGGGGAGGTTCAGGTCGCCCAGGCGGACCAGCGTCGCCGCGATCCAGCCCCCCATGGCGCTCAGGTGGTCGTCGAGCGACGAGCCGTCGGCCAGCGTGGCGTCGTCGAGCTCGTAGGAGCCCTCGTAGGACACCTCGATCGCGTACTCGCGGGCCGACAGGTCGGTGGAGAACACGGTCTCGATGGTGGGGCCGGAGCGCTCCAGCCGGTCGGTGCCGATCGCCGCGCTGGACGAGGGCAGCACCGACAGCACCTTGATCGGGTCCGGCGCCTCGGCCAGGCGCTGGACCCGCAGGACCAGCTCGATGTCGATCCGGGGCGGGTCGGTGAACGGCTCCCCGATGTACCAGGAGCGGTAGGCGGTCTGGGCCCAGGTGGGCCAGTCCAGCGTGAGGTCGGCCTGGACCCGGGGCGGCAGGCCCTCGCCCGGCAGGCCGTAGGACGTCTCCCAGGTGAGGTCACCGAGCAGCACGTCGGCCTGGAACCGCTCCTCGAACGCCTGCCGTTCCAGCATGGCGCTCTCGAGCGAGTCCCGCAGCGCCCCGATGGCGTCGGTGAACACGTGGTCGAGCATGGCGACCGGAGGCTACTGCCGGTCAGACGGGGTTGGAGCCGGCCCAGGCGACGAGGTCCATCGCCGGCTGGGTGTTGACGATGCGGTCGGCCGGGATGCCGTGGCGGGCGGCCTTGTCGCAGCCGTAGGCCTGCCACTCCATCTGGCCCGGGGCGTGGGCGTCGGTGTCGATCGCGAACTGCAGCTCCCACTCGATCGCCATCGCCAGGAGGTCGTCGGGCGGGTCCTGGCGCTCGGGGCGGCAGTTGATCTCCAGCGCCACGTCGAAGCGGGCGCAGGCGGCGAAGACGATCTCCGGGTCGAACTCCGACTGCGGCCGGCCGGTGCCCACCACCTTGCGGCCGGTCACGTGCCCGAGGATGTCGACGTGCGGGTTGGCGAGGGCGAGGACCATCCGCCGGGTCATCTCCTCCCGCGGCATCCGCAGCTTCGAGTGGACGCTGGCCACCACCACGTCGAGCTCGGCGAGGATCTTCTCGTCCTGGTCGAGGGAGCCGTCGGGGAGGATGTCGACCTCGATGCCGGTGAGGATCCGGAACGGGGCCAGCCGCTCGTTCAGCGCCCGGATCTCCTCCAGCTGCCGGCGCAACCGCTCCTTGGTGAGGCCGTGGGCGACGGTCAGCCGGGGCGAGTGGTCGGTCATCACCAGGTACTCGTGGCCCAGCGCCTGGGCGGTGCGGGCCATCTTCTCGATCGACGCCCCGCCGTCGGACCAGGTGGAGTGCGTGTGGCAGTCGCCCTTCAGCGCCGCCCGCAGCTCCCGGCCCTCGTCGAGGGGGATCGCCGTCTCCGCCTCCAGCTTGGCGACGTACTCGGGGACCCGGCCCTCCAGCGCCTCGGCGATCACCTTGGCGGTCGACGGGCCGATCCCGCTCAGCTCGGTGAGCTTGCCGTCGGCGTGCAGCTCGGCCAGGCGGTCGGTGCCCACCTCCTCGGCGACGTCCCGGGCCCGGGCGAAGGCGCGGACCTTCTGCGACTCGGCCAGAGCCCGGTCCAGCAGGTACACCACACGATCCAACGCCTCGACGGGCCCCATCGGCATGGACACAAGTTACGCCCGGTTCGACGGAACCGCCGCCCGACCCCGTCCTCGCGGCGCCCCGGCGCCGCCGGCGCCCCGGCGTCGCTCCGACCGACCCGGGTTCAGGTGCCGGGGTCCTCGCCGACCTCGCGGAGCGCCGTCGCCAGGGCGCGGCGCAGGCGCCGGGCGGTGGCGGGGGACAGGTGGGCCACGACGCCGGTGCCGTGCCCGCCCTCCTCCTCCAGGGTCAGCTCGACCCGCAGGTCGCCGCACCCGTCGCAGTCGTCGATGGCCGCCACGGCCCAGGCCGACCGCGGCCGCTCGTCATCGTCCTCGGGGTGGTCGTCGAACCCGAAGTCCACCGACTGCTTCACGCCCGGCAGTCAAGCAGGTCGCGGCGACCTCCGGAACCTGCCCCCGAAGCGGGGAGCCAGGACCCCGGTTCGGGGGCAGGTTCGGTGGAAGGGGTGGCGGAGGGAGAGGGCGGGGCGGGCACGGCGTAGCGTCGGCGCCCATGGAGCGACGGGAACCGGACCTGGTGGGTGACGAGGCGACGCTGCTCGGGCAGTTCCTCGACTACTTCCGGGCGACGATCGTGCGGAAGGCCGAGGGGCTCACGAAGGAGCAGCTGGCCCACCGGATCGAGCCGTCGACGCTGACGCTCGGCGGCCTGCTCAAGCACCTGGCGCTCGTCGAGGACTCGTGGTTCCAGGAGCGCCTCCTCGGGCGCGACCTCGGCGAGCCGTGGGCGAGCGTCGACTGGGACGCCACCCCCGACTGGGACTTCGACTCGGCCGTCGACGACGAGCCCGAGGCGCTGGTGGCGATGTACACCGCGGCCTGCGAGCGCAGCCGGCAGGCGGTCGCCGAGGTGGGCGACCTCGACGCGATGACGAGCCGCCCCAACCGGCGGGGCGAGCACATGTCGCTGCGCTGGGTCCTGATCCACATGATCGAGGAGACCGCCCGCCACGCCGGGCACGCCGACCTCCTCCGGGAGACGCTCGACGGCGTCACCGGCGACTGAGCCCCGGCACGCCGGCAAGCCACCGCCACCCGCCCAGGGGTCCGGGGGAACCACCAGGGGTCAGTAGCCTGGACCCGATGGAACGCTTCGGGTTCGTGGGACTGCCCAACGCCGGCAAGTCGTCGCTGTACAACGCGCTGGCCGGCGGCGGCGCCCTCGCCGCGCCCTACGCGTTCGCCACCCGCGACCCCAACGTCGGCGTCGCCAAGGTGCTCGACCCCCGGCTCGACGCGCTGGCCGCCATGTCCGCCAGCCGCAACGTCGTGCCGGCCAGCGTCCAGTTCGTCGACATCGGCGGCCTGGTCGAGGGCGCCAGCAAGGGCGAGGGCCTGGGCAACCGGTTCCTCGCCAACATCCGCGAGGTCGACGCCGTGGTCTACGTGCTCCGGGCGTTCGTCGACGACGACGTGCCCGGCCCGTCCGACCCGCTCGAGCACCTGCGCATCGTCGAGCTGGAGCTGACGCTCGCCGACCTGGAGTCGGTCGAGAACCAGATCGCCAAGCGCCGCAAGGCCGCCAAGAACGACCGCACGATCGCCGACGAGGTCGCCGCCCTCGAGGTGGCCGAGAAGGCCCTGGGCGACGGCGTCCCGCTGTACCGGTCGGGGCTCAGCGACGAGGAGAAGGCGCTGCTCAAGCCCTACTTCCTCCTCACCAACCGGCCGGTCCTGGCCGTGGTCAACGTGGGCGACGACCAGCTCGACGACCTGGCGTCGATCCTGGCCCCGGTCGAGGCCGAGATGGCCGGCCACGCCGAGGTGCTCGGCATGTGCGTCCAGCTGGAGGCCGAGGCCGCCCAGCTCGACGCCGACGAGCGGGTCGAGATGCTGGAGGCCCTGGGCCTCGGCGAGGGCGCCATGCCCCGCTTCCTCGGCGCCGCCTACCACCTGCTCGGCCTGCGCACGTTCTTCACCACCGGCGAGAAGGAGAGCCGGGCCTGGACGTTCAAGGCCGGCTGGAAGGCCCCGCAGTGCGCGGGGGTGATCCACACCGACTTCGAGCGGGGGTTCATCCGGGCCGAGGCGATCCACTGGGAGGAGCTGATCGAGCTGGGCTCGTGGGCCAAGGCCCGGGAGGTGGGCAAGCTGCGCACCGAGGGGAAGGACTACGAGGTGGCCGACGGCGACGTGCTCGAGTTCCGCTTCAACGTGTGACCCATGCCCTGGCTCCTGCGCGACGGTGAGGTGCTGGCCAGCCTCGACGTGGCCCGCTCCCGCCGGGAGCGGGCGAGGGGCCTGCTCGGCCGCGACGGCATCCCCGGCGCGCTCTGGATCGAGCCGTGCCGGTCGGTGCACACGATCGGCCTCCGGTTCCCGATCGACGTGGCGTTCTGCGACGCCGAGGGCGTCGTCGTCCGGGTGCGGACCCTGCGCCGCCACCGCGTGACCCTGCCGGTCCCGGCGGCCCGGGCCGTGGTCGAGGCCGAGGTCGGCACGTTCGCCCGCTGGAACCTCCAGGTGGGCGACCGGCTCGAAGTGAAGGAGTGACCGCCACGCCCGGTTCCCTGGTGATCGTGGGGACCCCGATCGGCAACCTGGGCGACCTGTCGCCGCGGGCCGCCGAGGTCCTGGGAAGCGTCGACGTCCTCTGCTGCGAGGACACCCGCCGCACCGGTCGGCTGCTCCATCTGGCCGGCATCGCCCGGCCCCGGATGGTCGTGGTCAACGAGCACACCGAGGCGGCCGAGACCGCCCACGTGCTGCAGCTGCTCGACGCCGGGAAGCGGGTGGCGGTGGTGAGCGACGGCGGCATGCCGGGCATCTCCGACCCCGGCGAGCGCCTGGTGCGGGCGGCGGTCGACGCCGGGCACCCCGTCGAGGTGGTGCCGGGGCCCTCGGCGGCGATCGCGGCGCTGGTGGTCAGCGGGCTGCCGGCCGGGCGGTTCGTGTTCGAGGGGTTCCTGCCCCGGAAGGGGGCGGCCCGGACGGAGCGGCTGGCGGCGGTGGCCGCCGAGCCCCGGACGGTCGTGCTCTACGAGGCGCCGCACCGGGTGGCGCGGACCCTGGCCGACCTGGTGGCGGTGTGCGGCGGCGACCGGCCGGTCGTCGTGGCCCGGGAGCTGACCAAGCTGCACGAGGAGCTGTGGCGCGGCGACCTGGCGGGCGCGGCGGCGTGGGCCGCGGAGCGGGAGCCGCCGGGGGAGATCGTGCTGGTGCTGGGCGGTGCGCCACCGGCGCCGGCGGCGGGGGACGAGGCGGTCGACGCGGCGCTGCGGGCGGCGTTGGCGTCGGGGTTGCGCGTGAAGGACGCCGCCAGCCAGGTGGCCGCCGAGCTGGGGATCGCCCGACGCCGCGCCTACGAACGGGCGTTGGTCCTGCAGGGGCGCTGAGGGGAACCCCGACGAACCTGCGGGCAGTTTCGCGGATGGCGGGCACCGCCGGCTAGATGAGCGCCCCGAGGAGGTCGTCCACGGAGCGGGGTGGGGGGAGGGCGCGGGTGCGCAGGCGGGACAGGAGCGCCGTGCAGCCCGCGTCGGACAGGTCCCACTGGCCCTGGCCCTCGTCGGCGAACAGCACCACCACCAGGTGGGGCGCCACCCCGTCGACCACCACGTACCCGTGGCCCGCGGTGCCCGGCGGCGCCGGCTCCCAGCGGACGTCGAGGGCCACCCGGGTGCCGGGCACGGCCACGTCGAGCCCCGCCACCGCCGAGGCGTACCGGCCCAGCTCGCCGGTCAGCGACAGCGCCACCCGCCCGCCGCCGTGCACCAGCTCCAGGCAGGTCAGCGACGTGACCGACGGCGGCATCACGCACAGCGAGCCCGGGCACGGCCAGCCCGCCCGGTGGGGCCGGGGGCGCCGCAGGCGGCCCGGGAGCTCGTACCGGCGGGCCCCGCCCTTGGTGGCGTCGGGGACGAGGCCCGGGACGGCGAAGTCGACGGTGACCAGTCGCGTCCCCTCCGGCAGCGCCCGCAGCGCCGGGGTCAGCCGCTGGAGCGTCGCGGGGCTGAGGTAGCAGAACACCACGTCGGGCCGGTCGAGCCGGTCCCACAGGTCGGGCGCGAACAGGTCGGCCTCGATCACCGCGTCGGCGCCGAGCCGCCGTCGGGCCTCCTCGGCCAGCTCGGCGTCGCACTCCACGCCGGTCACCCGGGCGCCCCGGGCCCGCGCCGCGGCCAGCACCTGCCCGTCGCCGCAGCCGAGGTCGACCACGTGCTCGCCGGCGGCGACCTCGGCGAGGTCGAGCGCGGCCGTGACCCGCTCGGGGGCCGACGGGGCGAAGAAGGGCCAGCCCGGTGGCGTGGCGCTCATGCTCCCGGTCCCCGGCTCAGGCGACGACGGTGAGGTGCCGGGTGGCCAGCTCGGGGGCGAGGATGTTGATGAGCACCCCGGTGCCCTGCTCGAAGCCGGCGTGGCTGGTGACCCGCGGCCACACGTGCACGTGCCAGTGGAACGGGCCGTCGGAGCGGTGCGGCGCCGTGTGGATGACCAGGTTGTACGACGCCGGGCCGACGCAGGCCCGCAGCCGCACCAGCGCGGTGCGCATGGCCTTGCCCACGGCGGTGACGTCGCGGGGCTGGGCCGACCGGATGTGGGTCTGGTGGTCGGTGGGGATCACCAGCATCTCGTAGGGCGACCCCGCCCAGTACGGGCACAGGACCACGACCCGGTCGTCCTGGTAGACGACCCGGTGGTTGGCGTCGAGCTCGGCCTCGATCGTGGTGCACAGCACGCAGGGCCCGCCGAAGCGCCGGAACCCGGCCTCCTCCTCGGCGATCTCGCCGGGCACGAACGGGATGCCGAGCAGCTGCCCGTGCGGGTGCTCGAGGCTGGCGCCCGCGTCGTGGCCGTGGTTGACGATCGCCTGCGTGTAGCGGATGGCGGGCCGCCGGCTGTGGTCCTCCATCCGGTCGCGGATGGCGGCCATGGTGACGGCGACCTGCTTGTCGTCGAGGTCGGCCCAGCTGTCGTTGTGCTTGGGCGTGAACACCAGGACCTCGTGGATCCCGCTGCCCGCGGCCTGGGTGTACACCGGCCCCAGGTTGTGGACGTGGAGGGGCTCCTCGCCTTCGAACGCGGGGTAGCGGTTCGGCACCACTCGGACGACCCACTCGCCGCCGCGCCCGTAGGTCTCGAGGGCGGGCCGGGTGGCCTCCTCGTTGCCGGGGCAGAACGGGCACGGCTGGTTGGCGTCGGCGACCGTGGGCTCGATGCGGGACACCAGGTCGGAGGGACGGGCGGCCCGGTCGGCGGCGACCGCCACCCAACGACCGGTCAGAGGGTTGAGGCGGAGCTGGCTCATCGGCGTGAGGCCGACCGGGGAGCGAGGCCCTCCGCACTGCTCGAGAG
>DATCLV010000523.1:0-3612 GCA_036563745.1 Acidimicrobiales bacterium
GCGTCCATGAAGCCGAAGTGCTTCGGCGTCTGGAAGTGGTCGGTGCGCGGCAGGACGACCAGCTTGGCGTCGGGCAGCGCCTCGACCAGCGGGTCGCCGGGGCCGGCGAAGTCGTTCTCGCCGATCACCACCAGCGCCGGGCACGTCACCGTGGCCAGGTCCTCGGGCGTGAGCGGGCCCTGGTGGTCGTCGAGCAGGGCGGCCAGGGCCAGCGGGTCCGACTCCGGGTCGTCGGCCAGCGCGGCGAAGTAGCGGACCACCGGGTTCGACCGGTCGATCTCGCCCCGCAGCGCCTTCTGGATCAGCCCGGGCTCCTCGCCCTGGCGGAGCAGGTTGGCGCCGACGCCGGCGAGGACGATCCGGCGGAAGCGCGACGGGTCCTCGATCGCCAGGGTCAGCAGGACGCGGGCGCCCATCGAGAAGGCGATGGCGTCGACCGGGCCGTCGTCCGGCAGCTCGGCGGCGATGCGGGGCCCCAGCTCCTTGTAGGCCTCGGGGTCGTGGGGCTTGGGCGCGCGGCCGTGGCCCAGCAGGTCGGGGGCGATGACCGTGCGGCCGGTGTCGCCCAGGATGTCGATCCACCCGTTCTCGCCCCACGTGCGGGCGGCCGAGGTGCCGAAGCCGTGGAGCAGCAGCACCGGCGGGTTGGCGCCGTCGGTCATCGTCGTTCCCCCTGATCGCTCGACCGTCGCCGCCAACCTAGGTGCCGCGCAGCAACTGTCACCAGCTGTCACGAGGCGTCGGGCGCCAGCTTCTCCCACAGGAACTCGAGGACCAGCGCCCACATCACCGCCGCCTGCTCGTTGTCGGCGGCGGCGCCGTGGCCGCCCTCGATGTTCTCGTAGTAGCGGGCGTCGAGGCCCAGCTCCCTCGCCTTCGCCATCATCTTCCGGGCATGGCCGGGGTGGACGCGGTCGTCGCGCGTCGAGGTCACGAACAGCACCGGCGGGTAACGGGTCGTCGCCGCCGCCTCCGGGGTCAGCAGGTGGTACGGCGACCAGCGCTGCAGGAACGCCCAGTCGGCCGGGTCGTCGGGGTCGCCGTACTCGGCCATCCACGACGCCCCCGCCAGCAGCAGGTGGTAGCGGCGCATGTCGAGCAGCGGCACCTGGATGGCGATCGCCCCGAACCGCTCCGGGTAGGTGGTGAGCATCACGCCCATGAGCAGGCCGCCGTTGCTGCCGCCCTGGATGCCGAGCCGCTCGGGGGTGGTGATGCCCCGGTCGACCAGGTCGCGGGCGACCGCCGCGAAGTCCTCGTAGGCCTTGTGGCGCTTCTCCCGCAGCGCCGCCATGTGCCAGGCAGGGCCGTACTCGCCGCCGCCCCGGATGTTCGCCACCACGTAGGTGCCGCCCCGCGCCAGCCAACCCCGGCCCACCACCGCGCTGTAGGCGGGGGTGCGGGCGATCTCGAAGCCGCCGTAGCCGGTCATGAACGTGGGGCCCGTCTCGGGGGTCGGGTCCTCCGGGCCCACCACGAAGTAGGGGACCTTGGTGCCGTCGTCGGAGGTGGCGAAGTGCTGGCGGGTGACCAGCCCCGTGGCGTCGAACCGGCTCGGCGCCCGCTTCAGCACCTCGACGTCGGTGCCGAGGTGCCCGATGACGCCGCGGCGCAGCGTGGGCGGCTCGGTGAACGACTGCGAGTCGAGCAGGTACTCGTCGCTCTCGTGGGGGTCGGTGCCGACGATGTTGGCCTCGCCCACCTCGGGCGCACCCGCCAGCGGGGCCCGCTCCCAGTCGGGGCTGCCCGACCCCGGCCGGTCCGACGGCGGCGTGACCACGTGGAGCTGCGACTTCACGTCGTGCAACGTGCCGAGCAGCAGGTGGTGGCGGGTCCAGGTCCAGTAGGCGAGCGACGTGTGCTCGTCGGGCTCGAACAGCACCGTGAGGTCGCGGTCGCCGGCGAGGAACCGGTCGAGGCGGGTGACCAGCAGCGACCCGGCCGGGTACGTGCGGCCGCCGACCTCCCACGCCGTGCGCAGGCTGATCGTGAGCCACTCGCGGTGCAGGTCGGTGGTGGCGTCGTCGGGCACGTCGATCTTCGTGAGCGACCCGTCGGCGCCGAGGAGGAACTCCTCGCTGGTGAAGAAGTCGGGGGCGCGACCGACGACGTCGCGCTCGAAGCCCTCCGTGTTGTCGTGGGCCGCGAACACCGCCACGTCGTCGGGCTTGCCCTCGAAGACGGTGACGGCCTCGGCGAGCGGCGTGCCCCGCTTCCACCGCTTCGCCACCCGCGGGTAGCCGGAGGTGGTGAGCGAGCCCGGGCCGAAGTCGGTGCCGACGAACACGTGGTCCTCGTCGATCCAGCCGATGCTGGTCTTGGCCTCGGGCACCTCGAAGCCCTCGGGGGCGGGCACGAACTCCCGGGTCTCCAGGTCGAGCTCGCGGACGACACTGGCGTCGGCGCCGCCCCGCGACAGCTCGATCAGCGCCCGGCGGAACCCGGGGCGCAGGACCGACGCCCCCTTCCACACCCAGTTCTCGCCCTCGGCCTCGGCCAGGGCGTCGACGTCGAGGAGGACCTCCCAGTCGGGCTCGTCGGTGCGGTAGGAGTCGAGGGTGGTGCGGCGCCAGACACCCCGGGGGTGGGAGGCGTCGCGCCAGAAGTTGTAGAGGTGCTCGCCGCGGCGGTTGACGTAGGGGATGCGGTCGTCGGCGTCGAGGGCCTCGAGGATCTCGGCCTTCAGGGCCTCGTAGCGGGGGTTGCCGGTGAGCTCGGCGAACGTCTCGGCGTTGCGGGCCCGCACCCAGTCCAGCGCGGTGTCACCGGTGACGTCCTCCAGCCAGAGGTACGGGTCGTCGATGGCCGTGCCGTCGTCACTCGTGGCGGTCATGACGCCATCCTGCCGGGTCCGCGGCGACGTCGGGTGCACGTGAGGTGTGACGGTCACCACCGAGGTGGTCGGATCAGGGTCGAGCGGGCTGGCGGGGTGGGTGCCGGGTGCCGAGCGGGGGTGTGGGGTGCGGTGCGGTCGGGACGGGCTCAGGGGCGCCCGGCGGTGACCCAGGCCTCGTGGTCGGCGTGGACCTTGGCCCACAGGCGGGTGCGCTCGGCGGCGTCGAGCTCGGGGAGCGGCAGGCCGAAGACGTCGGCCAGCGCCGCGTACCAGTCGGCCTCGGTCTCGATGGTCCGCTCGTGGGGGTGCTCGGCGGCGTCGACCCGGGACAGGGTGCAGCCGCGCAGCTGGTCGACCCCGCCGGCGTCGCGGCGCTGGACGACGAGCACGCGGACGAACCCCGACTCGGGCGAGGTCGACAGGTACTCGTCCCGCTCGAGGAAGTGGTCGACGGTGGCGGGGGCCGGCTCGAAGTCCATGCCGATGAAGCTGCCGCGGGCGTCGTGGTCGAGGCGCCAGCCGCCCGGTGCCACCTCGGAGGGCCGGAGCCGGAACGTCAGCGGTCCCTGCCGGTACACGCCCGAGCGGAGGGGGAGCGGCTCGTGGAGGGCGTCGCCGAGCCCGGCGTCGACCAGCCAGGTGCCGGGGTCGTCGGGGCGGTCGGGGTCGCCGTCGCCGTCGTCGGGGCAGCGGACCGTGAGCGCCAGGTGGTTGGCCAGCGCCGGGCCGGGCGGCTCGGCGAGCCGGCGGTTCTGCACCCCGGCCCGGTGCCAGGT
>DATCLV010000526.1:0-10478 GCA_036563745.1 Acidimicrobiales bacterium
GCGGTGAAGGCGTGGATGAAGGAGGCGCGGGAGACGCCGACGTCCCGGGTCGCCGAGTGGGTCGCCGACCTCAGCCACCAGCGCGACAAGGCCGCCCTGGCCGCCACCGCCGGGCTCGCCGCCCGCTGGATCGCGGGGTTCGTCCGGGTGGTGGGGTGGCCGCTGCCCGGCGACCTGCGGCTCGTCGTCGACGACCCCGGCAGCCCGTCGGCCCGCCGGGGGAACCCGCCGTGGCGGCCCCGCCTGTCGTCCCGCCGGGTGCCGATCGCCGTGGCCGGCAAGCCCGACGCCGTGGTCGGCACCGTCGCCCCCTCGGGCGGGTTCGACCTGCTGCTCCACCGCCCGACCAGCAGCGACGACGTGACGCTGGCCGAGCGGGCGGCGTTCGAGGCCGCGGCCTGGGCGCTGGCGGCGGGCCTGGTGGCCCGGGCGGTGCTGGTGACCACCGGCGACACCGGCGAGCGGCTGCGCTTCCCGGTCGACCCGGGCGTCCTGGCCCGCGGCACCGACCTGCTCGTCGCCGTCGTGGAGCACCGCCTCCGGGCCGCCGAGGCGCCCGGCGCCGACCCGTGGTCCGACGCCACGCCCTCCCCGGCGTGCCGCTGGTGCCCCCACCGCACCGACTGCCCGGCCGGCCGCGCCCGGCTGACCGGCCCGGCCCGCTGGCACAACGGGCTCCCGGTCCTCCGCCTGGACGACGCCGAGACCGCCGGCATCGCCGACACCGCCGATACCGACGACATCGCCGAGATCGGGTGAGCGCGCGAGGCGCTACCCCGGAAGGTCACCCGGTTCCGGGCGGTGACCAGGCGCCGAGCTTCGACACCGGGCCGTGGCCGGCGCCGAGCGCCCAGTCGGCCGACGCGACCAGGCCCCGGTGGACGAACTCCTTGGCGCCCTGCAGCGCGTCGAGCACCGGCACGCCCCGGGCCAGCAGCGCCGTGGTGGCGGCGGCGAACGTGCAGCCGGTGCCGTGGTCGTTCTTGGTGACGACCCGCGGCCGGCGCAGCTCGGTGACCTCGCCGGTCATCACCTCGACCACCACGTCGACGGCGTCGTCGCCGCTGTCGAGGTGCCCGCCCTTCACCACCACCCACCAGGGCCCGAACCGGCCCAGCTCGAAGGCGGCGGCCGTGGCGTCCTGCACGGTGACCACCTCGTGGCCGAGCAGCGCGGCGGCCTCCCGCGTGTTCGGGGTGATCACCAGGGCGTGGGGGAACAGCTCCTCGAGGTAGGCGCGCTCGGCGCCGGGGTCGAGCAGCCGGGCGCCGGTCGACGACACCAGCACCGGGTCGACCACCAGGTTGGGCAGGCGACCCCGGGCGGCCTTGTCGGCCACCAGGCGGATGACCTCCTCGGTGGCGAGCATCCCGGTCTTCGCCGCGCTCACCCGCAGGTCGGACAGGACGGCGTCGAGCTGGGCGTCGAGGAAGTCGACCGGCGGCACGTGGACGGCGTCGACGCCCACGGTGTTCTGGGCGGTCAGCGCGGTGATGGCACTGGTGCCGTGGACCCCGTGGGCGGCGAAGGTGAGGAGGTCGGTCTGGATGCCGGCCCCGCCGCCGGAGTCGGAGCCGGCGATCGTGAGGGCCACGGCGGGCGTGGTCATGGCGAGACAGTCTCCCCGAGGGCGGCGAGCAGGTCGCGGACGGCGGCGGGCGGATCGGCGGCGGCCATCACGGCCCCCATGACGGCCACGCCGGCGGCCCCGGCCTCGACGCAGGCGGCGGCGGTGGCGGCCGTGACCCCGCCGAGGGCGAGCACCGGCAGGTCGGGGACGGCGGCGACGGCGTGCCGCAGGCCGCCGAGCCCCAGCGCCGGCCCGTAGCCGGGCTTCGAGGCGGACGGGAACACCGGCGACAGGGTGGCGTAGTCGAACCCCTCGTCCCGGGCGGCCCGCAGCTCCTCGACGGAGTGGCAGGACCGTCCGGCGAACCCCGGCGGCCGCGCCCCGCCGCTCGGGACGTGGACGCCGACCCACGACGGGCCGACCAACCACGAACCTGCCCCCGAAACGGGGAGCCGGCTCCCCGTTTCGGGGGCAGGTTCGGCGTGGAGGGCAGGTTCGGCGTGGGAGGCAGGTTCGGCGTGGAGGGCCAGGAGCCGGGCGATCTCGACCGCCAGCGCCGACCGCTCCGCGGCCGGCAGGTCCTTCTCCCGCACCCACACCGCCCGCGCCCCGGCCTCGACCGCCGCGGCGACGACCTCCAGCAGCCCGTGGCCCGCGGCCGCGGCCTGGTGCCGGTCGGTCACCACGACGAGGCGGGGGACGGCAGGCACGGCCGTCACAGGTCGGCGAGGCCGTCGAACGAGGTGGAGGCCTCGGCGTAGAGGCGGCGGGGGATGCGGCCGGCGCCCCGGGCGAGGCGGCCGGCGACCACGGCGTGGCGCATCGCGGTGGCCATGGCGATCGGGTCGCGGGCCCGGGTGACGGCCGAGGCCAGCAGCACGGCGTCGCACCCCAGCTCCATGGCCTTGGCCGCGTCCGACGCGGTGCCCACCCCGGCGTCGAGGATCACCGGGACCGTGGCCTCCTCCAGGATCATCGCCAGGTTGTAGGGGTTGCGGATCCCCATGCCCGACCCGATCGGCGCCCCCAGCGGCATCACCGCGGCGACGCCGGCGTCGGCCAGGCGGCGGGCCAGGACGGGGTCGTCGTTGGTGTAGGCGAGCACCACGAACCCGTCGTCGACCAGCTGGTCGGCGGCGTCGAGCAGCTCGACGGGGTCGGGCAGCAGGGTGCGCTCGTCGGCGATCACCTCGAGCTTCACCCAGTCGGTGCCCAGCGCCTCGCGGCCCAGCTTCGCCGTGCGGACGGCGTCGCGGGCGGTGAAGCAGCCGGCGGTGTTGGGCAGCGGCCGGATGCCGGTGCGCTCCAGCACCTCGAACAGGGACCCGGGCGCCGAGGGGTCGACCCGCCGCAGCGCGACCGTGGTCAGCTCGGTGCCCGACGCCACCAGCGCCCGCTCCAGCTCCTCGAGGTTGGGGGCGCCGCCGGTGCCCATGATCAGGCGCGACCCGAACTTCTCCCCCGCGATCACGAGCGGATCCGCGGCGGCGTGGTCCTCGGCGTGGTCGTCGGCCATCCCTACCCTCCTTGCGCGATCGTGAGGATCTCGACGTGGTCGCCGTCGGCCACGTCGCGGTCGGCCCACGTGCTGCGGGGCACGACCTCGCCGTTCAGCGCCACCGCCAGGCCCCGACGATCGAGGTCCAGCCTGCCGAGCAGGTCGTCGACCGACAACGGCCCGTCCCACTCGTGGGTCTCGCCGTTCACCACGACCCGGACGGTGCTCACGACGCCACCCCCACGTCGACCCCGGCCCCCGTGACCGCGGCGCACACCCGGTCGGCGGTGAGCGGGGTGAGCAGGATGCCGTTGCGGTGGTGCCCGGTGGCGAGGACCAGGCCCTCGACGTCGGGGCTGGGCCCGATGCGGGGCAGGTCGTCGGGGGTGCCGGGGCGGAAGCCGACGGTGGTGCCGAGCAGCTCGGCCTCGTCGAACCCCGGGACCAGCAGCAGCACGTCCCGCAGCAGCTCGTAGGCGGCGCCCGCCGTGGGCACGCGGTCCCAGCCCCGCTCCTCCATCGTGGCGCCGCACACGACCCGCCCGTCGTCGCGGGGCACGAGGTACACGACCGACCCGCGGACGAACGCCCGGACGACGTGGCGCAGCAGGTCGTCGCCGGGCCGGGGCCGCAGCGTGAGGACCTGCCCCTTCACCGGCCGCACCGGCACGTCGGCCAGGTCGGCCGACCACGCCCCGGCGGCCAGCACCACGTGCGGCGCCGCCAGCTCGTCGCCACCCTCCAGCGCCACGCGCACACGGTCGTCCGGGCCCGTGGGCAGCTGTGCCACCCGGCGCCGGAGCAGCGTGACGCCGGCCCGCTCGCAGGCCACCAGCAGCGCGGCGACCACCGCCTTGGGGTCGACGGCGCGCTCGGTGGCCGCCCGGGCGCCGCGGCGGACCGCCGGGGCCAGCGTCGGCTCCAGCTGCCGCAGGTCGCGGGCGGCGAGGTCGTCGACGTCGAGGCCCAGCGACCGCTGCCGGTCGACCAGGTCGACGAGCGCGGCCCGGTCGTCGGCGTCGTAAGCGACGACGAGGGTCCCCTCGGTGCGGAAGCCGATCGACCGGCCGGACGCGGCCTCCAGCTCGGCGGCGAAGGCGGGCCACCGGTCGAGCGACGCCAGGCCCAGCTCCAGCAGGGCCTCCTCGCCGATGCGGGCCTCGGTCACGGGGGCGAGCATCCCGGCGGCGACCGAGGATGCCCCGGAGCCGGGCTCGGGGTCGACGACGGTCACCGCCGCGCCCTGCCGGGCGAGCTGCCAGGCCGAGGCGAGCCCGATCACCCCGCCGCCGACCACGACGACGTCGCCGCCCGCGGCGCCCCCTCCCCCGCCGCTCACGGCTCCACCCCGTCCGAAATTGCGTCGATCAGGCCGCTATATGCGGCCTCCGGAACGCAATTTGGGGAGGAGGCGACGGCGCGGACCAGCGTGGCGGTGGCCTCGCGGGGGTCGTCGGCGTGGGCGACCGCGCCGATCACGGCCACGGCCCACGCCCCCGCCGCCAGGACCTCGGGCACCCGCTCGGCGGTGATGCCGGAGATGGCGACCACCGGCACCGGCACCGCCTCCACCACGGCCCGCACGCCCTCGACGCCCAGCGGCTCGGGCAGGCCGACCTTGGTGGTGCTCACGTAGGTGGGGCCGACGCCCAGGTAGTCGGCACCCGCGGCCACGAGCCGGCGGGCGGTGGCCGGGTTCCGGGCCGTCGCCCCCACCAGGAACGGACGGCTCGCGACCCGGCGGACCGCGGCGACCGGCAGGTCGTCGGCGCCGACATGGACGCCGTCGGCCCCGGCCGCCAGTGCGAAGTCGACCCGGTCGTCGACGATGCAGGTGGCGCCGGCGCTGCGGCACCGCTCGGCGACGGCCGCCACCACCTCGTAGCGGGCCCGGTCGGACCCGGTCTTCACCCGCACCTGCAGGGTCGGGGCGCCGCCCTCCAGCGCCGCCTCGGCCAGCGACACCGAGTCGACCAGCACGTGGAGCCGGCCCAGCGGCGCGGGTGACGTCACGGCACCTCACCTCCGGCGTCCCCGACGACCTCGGCCGCCGCGGCCCCGGACCCGGCGGCCCCGGCGCCCACCGCCGGGTCCGGCAGGTAGACCCGCGACCCCGACGCCACGAACTCGTCGGACTTCTCCCGCATCCCCCGCGCCGCGTACTCCCGGACCTGCTCGGTGATCGCCATCGAGCAGAACTTGGGCCCGCACATCGAGCAGAAGTGGGCGGTCTTGGCGGGCTCGGCCGGGAGCGTCTCGTCGTGGTACCTCCGGGCGGTCTCCGGGTCGAGCGACAGGTCGAACTGGTCGTTCCACCGGAACTCGAAGCGGGCCGTCGACAGGGCGTCGTCCCAGGCCTGCGCCCCGGGGTGCCCCTTGGCCAGGTCGGCGGCGTGGGCGGCGATCTTGTAGGCGATCACGCCGTCCTTCACGTCCTGGCGGTCGGGCAGGCCGAGGTGCTCCTTGGGCGTGACGTAGCAGAGCATCGCCGTGCCGAACCACCCGATCATCGCCGCCCCGATGGCCGAGGTGATGTGGTCGTAGCCGGGGGCGATGTCGGTGGTGAGCGGGCCCAGCGTGTAGAAGGGCGCCTCGCGGCACAGCTCCTGCTGCAGGTCGACGTTCTCCTTGATCTTGTGCATCGGCACGTGGCCGGGGCCCTCCACCATCACCTGCACGTCGTGCTCCCACGCCCGCTGGGTGAGCTCGCCGAGGGTGCGCAGCTCGGCGAACTGGGCCTCGTCGTTGGCGTCGGCGATCGACCCGGGCCGCAGCCCGTCGCCCAGCGAGAACGCCACGTCGTAGGCGGCGAACAGCTCGCACAGCTCGTCGAAGTGGGTGTAGAGGAAGTTCTCCTCGTGGTGGGCCAGGCACCAGGCCGCCATGATCGACCCGCCCCGGCTCACGATCCCGGTGACCCGGTCGGCGGTGAGCGGCACGTAGCGCAGCAGGACGCCGGCGTGGACGGTCATGTAGTCGACGCCCTGCTCGGCCTGCTCGAGGACCGTGTCGCGGAACACCTCCCAGGTGAGGTCCTCGGCGACGCCGTTCACCTTCTCCAGCGCCTGGTAGATCGGCACGGTCCCGATGGGCACGGGGCTGTTGCGGAGGATCCACTCGCGGGTGGTGTGGATGTCCCGACCGGTCGACAGGTCCATGACCGTGTCGGCGCCCCAGCGGGTGGCCCACTGCAGCTTGCCGACCTCCTCGGCCGCCGACGACGTGACCGCCGAGGTGCCGATGTTGGCGTTGACCTTGGTCAGGAACCGCTTGCCGATCACCATCGGCTCCGACTCGGGGTGGTTCACGTTGGCCGGGAGGATGGCCCGGCCGGCGGCGATCTCCTCCCGCACGACCTCGGGGTCGACGCCCTCGCGCAGCGCCACGAACGCCATCTCGGGGGTGACCTCCCCGCGGCGCGCGTAGTGGAGCTGGGTGACGCACCCGCCCGGCTTGGCCCGGAGGCGGGGGCGGCGGGCGCCCTCGCCGGGGAACGGCTCGGCGGCGGCCCGGCCCGCCCGCTCGGCGGCGCGGCCCTCGTCGCGCAGGGTCGGGGCCCGGCCCTCGTAGTGCTCGATGTCGTCCCGGGCGTGGATCCACGGCGACCGCAGCGGAGGCAGGCCCTCCTCGGGGGCGTGGCCCTGGGGCCCGCTGGTGTCGTACAGCCGCACCGGCTCGTCGATCCCGTCCTGGTGCACCTCGGTGACGGGCACCCGCAGGTCCCCCTCCCCGTGCACGTACGCCTTGCGACGATCACCCATGGGGCATCACTCCCTTCGCCGGCATTACCCGGATCAGGTCAGAGCGGTCGGCGCCGTGTGCGCCCTCTCAGCCCGGTTGCCGCCGAGCTCCCGCGTGGTCGGTTGTCGCCCCAACGCTAGCGGTCGGGCGCTCGGGCTCGGCGGGTCGATTCGTCGCGACGCCCGCGCCGCGGCGAACCGACAGATACTCGCCGGTCGGCGGTGGCGGGCGGCCGGTAGCGTGCCCGGCGTGGACGTCGGGCAGGGCATCGGCTTCGCGAAGCAGCTGGAGATGGACCGGGAGGGCGGGCCGGGCGGCGCGGGCCGGTGGCGGGTCGACGTGAGCCCCGACTGGAACTGCCCGACCGTGCCCCAGGGCGGCGTGATGGCGGCGCTGGCCGGGCGGGCGATGACCCGGGAGCTGGGCGACGACCTGCCGCTGCGCTCGCTGACCACCGTGTTCGCCGCGCCGGTGGCGCACGGGCCGGTGGAGATCGACGTCACCGTCCTGCGCCGGGGCCGGTCGCTGTCCCAGGCGCGGGCCGAGGTCCGGAACCCGGGCGCCCAGGCGGGCCACAGCGTGCTCGCCGTGTTCGGGCGCGAGCGGCCGGGCTTCGCCTTCACCGACGCGGCGATGCCCGACGTGCCGGCGCCGGAGGACTGCCCGTCCTACCGCGACGGCCCGCCCGACGACGTCGCGCCCGAGCCGGAGCGGCCCGACTTCCTCTTCTGGGAGAAGATCGAGGGCCGGGCGGCGCTGGGGCACGCCCCGTGGGAGGAGTACGTGCCGACCACGTCGGAGTGCGCCACGTGGCTGCGGTTCGACGATCCGCCCCACCGGCCCGACGGCACGCTCGAGCCGCTGTCGGCGGTGGTGTTCAGCGACACGATGCCGGGCGCCGTCCGGGAGCGGATGGGCCCGGGGACGCCGTGGTTCATGCCGCCCAGCGCCGACCTCACGGTCCACCTGTTCGCCGAGCCCCGCTCGGAGTGGCTGCTGGCCCACTACCGGGCCCACCGCGCTGGCGGCGGCTACGCCACCACCTCGGTCGACGTGTGGGACCCCGACCCCTCGGTCGGCCTGGTCGCCCGGGGCACCCAGGTGATGCTCGTGCTGTTCCCCGGTGGCCCGCCCCCGCCCGAGCAGCTGGTCCCGTTCGACCACCGGTGACGGGGCGCCGCCCCGTCCGCCCCGTACGCCCCGGCCAGCTCGGCCTCCCCGAGCGGCTGGACCCGCCGGTCCCGCCGGCGTTGGCACCCCCGGTGTGACCGGGCGGTAGCTTCTTGGCGTGCCGGAGGTGACGGTCGGTTCGTTCAACCTCCACATGGGACGAGGCGCCGGGGGGCACGCCGCCCCGTTCTACGACGTGGTGGCGGCGTGCAAGGAGATCGACGCCGAGGTCCTCGTCCTGCAGGAGGCCTGGGTCCCCGACGACCCCGACGAGCCGGGCAACGTCGTGGAGGTCGCCGACGCGCTCGGCTACGAGGTCGCCGCCACCTTCGCGGTGGCGCGGGCGTCGTGCCACGACCAGGTCCGGCTCGCGGGGCGGGAGGGCGACGGTGGAGAGGGTGACTGGGTGATCGCCGTGCTGTCCCGGCTCCCCGTCACCTCCGCCGAGGTCGTCCCTCTCGCCCCGCAACTCCCCCGCGACCCCGCCCGGCGAGCGGTCCTGCGCGCCGCCGTGGCGGTCGGGGGGAGCGAGCTCGTCGTGGCCGGGACCCACCTGCCGCTGCTGAAGGACCCGGTGTGGCGGCTGCGGCCGTCGCTGCACGCCGCCCTCCCGCCGGTCGACCGCCCCGCGGTGTTCGCCGGCGACATGAACATGTGGGGCTGGTGCATCGACCGGATGGTGCCGCGGGGCTGGCGGCGGGCGGTCAGGGGCCGCACGTACCCGTCACCCCGGCCCCACAGCCAGACCGACCACATCCTGGTGACGCCGGTCGTCGAGGTCGCGGAAGCGGAGGTGGTGGACCAGGTCATGTCCGACCACCGGCCGGTCCGGGCCCGCCTCCGCTTCCCCTGACCACGACCTCGACGGCACGGCGCGCACGGTGCATCTCCGTGTCGTCATCGCCGCGGGCCGTCGGAGGGGTACGCCCCCCTGGCGGTTCAGTAGGGCGGCAGCAGCTTCGGGAACATCGGGAACCGCTTGAGGTTGCGGGTCCACAGCTCGCCGCCGGTGACCGTGGCGGTGGCGGCGATCACGCAGTCGACCACCCCGATGTTGTGGTGCGACGAGCGGTAGCGGCGGCCGAGCGTGCCGGCGACCTCGGCGATCGTGTCGTCCACGTCGATCCAGCGGAACGCGGCCAGCAGGTCGCGGGTCGCCCGCTTCTCGGTCGCCCGCATGCCGGAGAGCAGCTCGACCTTCGACACCACCGACGCGACCAGCCGGTCGCCCCGGTCGAGGGCCTGGACGACGGCGTCGCGCGCCGCGGCCACCCGCCGCAGGTTGTCCACCAGGACCCCGGTGTCGACGACGATCAATCCCATTCGAGCTCCCGCCGGCGTTCGTTGAAGGGCTGCCGGATGCGCTCCACCCAGGCGGCGCCGTCGCCGATGTCGTCGCGGTCGGCCCACGCGCCGTGGCTCTCGACGATCGCCCGGCGCAGGCGCTCCTGGGAGGTGTCGTAGACCTGGTCGACCGCGGCCCGCACGAGGTCGGACATCGAGCGACCGGTCAGACCGGACTCGCGACGGAGCCGGTCGTACTGGACGTCGGTGAGCTGGACCGAGATGCGGTGCACGACGCAAAGCTACGCCGTGCACCGCACCGCGCGGTCGCGATCGCCCGTTGTGTGGTCGACCGCGGTCCGTGACCGCGCTAGCCGAGGTCGGGTGGCGGGTAGTCGAACACGGCTTCCGGTGGCAGCTCGTCGACGATCGTCAGCGAGCTGTCCTCGTCGAACAGCCCGGCCTCCTCGGGCGACTTCGGGAAGTGCCCGATCGTGTAGCGCTCGCCGCCGTTGGCGAACCGGTAGAGGCCCTGGCCGTCCTGCCCGGTCTCGTCGGTGCCGACGGCGTCGGGGTCCCACCAGATCACGGCGGCGTCCTCGGAGCCGCCGTAGTCGACGACGTCGTCACCCCACACGCCCTGGACGCCGTACGAGCTCTGCGGCCGGCTCGGGAAGCCGCCGGCGGGCGGCATCCGGAACATGCCGTCCCGGAACGACTCGGGCGTCAGCTCCGGCCCGGCCAGGTGGATGCCGGTGAAGATCGCCCGGATGCCCGGGAGGATGGCGGCGTAGGCGTTGTTGGGCGGCTCCTTGCCGTAGGCCCAGTTGTAGAGGATCCACGAGTCGGAGACCTCGTCGGCGCCCCGCAGCGAGGTGAGGCCGATGCCGAAGCCGTTGCCCCACTGGCTCTGGTCGAACGACCGGCCGAACACGGCGGTGTCGGCCAGGAGGCTGGGGCCGAGGATCCACTCGGGCCGGTAGTCCTGGGCCGTGGCCTCCTCGGTGAGCGCCTTCGGCATCAGCGGGTCGCCGTAGAAGATCACCGAGGTGACCCCGTCGCTCTCCAGCTTGGCGATGATCGTCCGGGCGTCCTCCTGGATCGTGCCGGGGTCCAGGATGTACGGGACGTCGGTGGTCAGCTCGATCCCGTGGTCGGCGAGCGCATCCTTCAGCGCCTCGGCCACGGCGGTGTGGGTGCCGGCCTCCGTGTCGT
>DATCLV010000536.1:0-4453 GCA_036563745.1 Acidimicrobiales bacterium
CGCCGTCGTCGTAGCCGTCGCCGACATCGCCGAGGTGATGGGCGCCGTCGACGTGGTGGACCGCAGCCACCTCGCCGGTGCCGAAGTCCGGGTCGAGGTCGGCCGGGGCGTCGTCGAGAGCATCGTCGAACCCGTCGTCGACACCGTCACCCACGCGGTCGCCAGGACCGTCGTCCCCGTCGTCGTCGAGCCCGTCGTCGAGACCGTCGCCGGTGGCGCCGGCCGAGAAGGCGTCGAAGTCGTCGTTCACGGCGCCGAAGTCGCCCTCCGGGTCGCCGCCCAGGTCGCCCAGGCCACCCAGGTCGCCGAGGTCGTCGGCCGGGGAGGGGGGCGCCGTCGGGGCCGCGGCGGTGACCGCCATGGCCGCCTCCGGGGGCAGCGTGTCGGCCACCAGGCTCAGCGCCTCCGACACGTCGTCGGCGGGCACGTCCTCGTAGCCGTACTGCGCCAGGTAACCCGAGGGGTCGCCGCTGAACGCGGCCTGCTTGGCCGGGTCCATCGCGACTTCTCGCAGCACATCGAGCAAGGGCTTGCCCACGTCGGCCTCCAACGACACTCGTCGCCCCCCGCCTTCGGGGGACACGTCCAACGTACGGGGGACCTTCCCCCGCGGCATCGGGGAACCCCCCACTCGATCCCCGTCCCCGGGGGAGGGGAGGTCGGTTGGGGGTGGGTTGGGGACCGACTGTAGGGACAAATGGCGTGAGGGTGTTTGACAGTCGGCCACATCTGCCCATCAACTGTTCCGCCGATGCCCACCGCGCTCGTGATCGTTGAGTCCCCGACGAAGGCCCGCTCCATCGGGCGCTTCCTCGGTGACGACTTCGTGGTCGAGGCGTCCATCGGCTCGATCCGTGACCTCGACCCCAAGGGCCTCGCCGTCGACATCGAGGACGACTTCAAGCCGAGCTACGTCGTTCCCCCGGGCAAGAAGGACGTGGTCAAGCGGCTCCGAGCCGCCCTCAAGGACGCCGACCTCCTCTATCTCGCCACCGACGAGGACCGCGAAGGCGAGGCCATCGCCTGGCACCTCACCGAGGTGCTCAAACCCCGGATCCCGATGCGCCGGATGGTGTTCCACGAGATCACCCGGCAGGCGATCGAGCAGGCGGTCCAGGAGTCGCGGGACATCGACCACGGGCTCGTCGAGGCCCAGGAGGCCCGGCGGATCGTGGACCGCCTGTTCGGCTACCCGGTCTCCGAGGTGCTGTGGCGCAAGGTGTCCACCGGCCTGTCGGCCGGGCGGGTGCAGAGCCCCGCGGTGCGGCTCGTGGTGGAGCGCGAGCGCGAGCGCATGGCGTTCGTGCCCGCCGGCTACTGGAGCGTCCAGGCCGAGTTCCCGACCGACCCCCGCTTCACCGCCAACCTCGTGCGGATCGGGCAGGCCCGGGTCGCCACCGGCAAGGACTTCGACCCCCGGGGCCGCCTGGAGCGCGCCGACGCCGTCGCCCTCGACGAGCCGGCCGCCCGCGCCCTGGTCGAGGCGGCCACGCCCGCCCCGTTCACGGTCACCAGCGTCGAGGAGAAGCCCTACCGCTCGTCGCCCAAGCCGCCGTTCATCACCTCCACGCTCCAGCAGGAGGGCGGGCGGAAGCTGTCGATGACCGCCCGCGAGGTCATGCGGACCGCGCAGGGCCTCTACGAGCGGGGCTACATCACCTACATGCGGACCGACTCCACCACGCTGTCGGAGGAGGCGATCGCCGCCGCCCGGCGCCAGGTGGGGGAGCTGTACGGCAACGACTTCCTGCCCGACGCACCCCGGACGTACCGCAAGAAGGTCAAGAACGCCCAGGAGGCCCACGAGGCCATCCGTCCCGCCGGCGAGCGCTGGCGCACCCCCGAGCAGCTCAGCGGCGAGCTGCGAGGCGCCGACCTGCGGCTCTACGAGCTCATCTGGAAGCGGACGCTCGCCTCGCAGATGGCCGACGCCCGCGGCAACACGGTGTCGGTCCGCATCGAGGCGCCGGTGCCGGTCGCCCCGCTGCAGGGCACCGCGCTGGCCGAGGCCCCCGCCGTCGGCGTGGACGGCGCCGGGACGATCACCACCGAGTGGTCGGCGTCGGGTCGGACCATCACGTTCCCCGGGTACCTGCGGGTCTACGTCGAGGGGTCGGACGACCCCGAGGCCGACCTCGACGACCGCGAGCGCGTCCTGCCCGCCGTCACCGAGGGCCAGCGCCTGCCCGGCCCCCAGGTCGAGCCCGACGGCCACACCACGCAGCCGCCCCCGCGCTACACCGAGGCGTCGCTGGTCCGGCGGCTGGAGGAGCTGGGCATCGGCCGACCGTCGACGTACGCGTCGATCATGCAGACGATCCAGGACCGCGGCTACGTGTGGCGGAAGGGCCAGGCGCTCGTGCCGTCGTGGACCGCGTTCGCCGTGATCAACCTGCTGGAGGGCCACTTCTCCCACGAGGTCGACTACTCCTTCACCGCCCAGATGGAGGACGACCTCGACCAGATCGCGATCGGCGCCCAGGAGCGGTCGCCGTTCCTGCGGGCGTTCTGGTTCGGCGACGAGCCCGCCACCGTCGGGCTCACCAAGCTCATCGAGCTGGCCAAGGAGAACGCCGACCCGGCGACCGTCAACGCCATCCCCCTCGGGAAGGACCCGGACGGGAACGAGATCGTCGTCCGCAACGGGCGCTACGGGCCCTACGTGAAGCGGGGCGACGACACCGCGTCGGTGCCCCAGGACCTCGCCCCCGACGAGCTCACCGTCGAGAAGGCGCTGGAGCTGCTGTCGGCCCCCAAGGGGGACACCCCGATCGGCCAGTCGCCCGAGGGCCTCCCCGTCTACGTGAAGACCGGGCGCTACGGCCCGTACGTGCAGCTCGGCGACGCCGACACCCTCCCCGAGGGCCAGAAGCCGAAGATGGCGTCGCTGTTCAAGTCGATGTCGCCGAGCACCGTCACCGTCGAGGACGCCCTGCGCCTCCTGTCGCTGCCCCGGGTCGTCGGCACCGACCCCGAGACCGGCGAGACGATCGAGGCGCTCAACGGCCGGTTCGGCCCCTACCTCCGCAAAGGCAGCGACAGCCGCAGCCTCGGCAGCGAGGAGGAGCTGTTCACCGTCGACCTCGAGACCGCGCTGCGGCTGTTCGCCGAACCCAAGCGCCGGGGGCGGGCCGCGGCCGCGCCGCCGCTGCGCGAGCTGGGCGTCGACCCGGTGAGCGGCAAGCAGATGGTGGTCAAGAGCGGCCGCTACGGGCCCTACGTGACCGACGGCGAGACCAACGCCTCGCTGCGCGAGCGCGACGGCGACACGGTCGAGGGCCTCACCGACGAGCGGGCCGCCGAGCTGCTCCAGGCCCGCCGCGAGGCCGGCCCGGCCCGGGGCCGGAAGAAGACGACGGCGAAGAAGGCGTCCGCCAAGAAGGCGGCCGCCAAGAAGGCGGCGACGAAGAAGGCCGCGACCAAGAAGGCGGCCGCCAAGAAGAAGGCACCGGCGAAGAAGGCCGCGGCCAAGAAGAAGGCGACCTGACCAGGGCCGCGCCCGGGGCTCGGCCCGGGGCCGGCCCGGAGGCCGGGTCGCGACGCTGCGCAACGCCGTCACCTCGTCGGGTGCGCGTCTGCGCGGTGCGCTGAAGGGGCAGCACTAGCGTCGGGGTCACATGAACGAGCCGGACCATACGGGCGAGCACACGGTGGAGGACCCGTCCGCCCTCGTGGCGAAGCTGCGCGCCCTGCGGTCGAGCGGCCGCGCGGCCACGGGGGTCGGGCCGGCCGAGGAGGAGGCCACCGACTTCCGGACCCGGGTCTTCGGGTCGCCGGCCTTCTTCCGCCTGTGGATCGCCCAGGTCGCGGCCTCGACGGGCGACTGGCTCGGGTTCTTCGCCATCCTCGCCCTGGCCAGCCGGCTCGGGCTGGCGTCGGGGCAGACCGGCACGTCGATCGGTCTGGTCATGGCGGCCCGGATCGTGCCCGGCCTCTTCTTCTCCGCGCCGGTCGGGGCGCTGATCGACCGGCTCGACCGCAAGCAGGTGATGGTCATCACCATGTTCGTGCGCGGCGGCGTGGTGGCCACGCTGCCGTGGGTCGACTCGGTGCTCGGCCTGGTGTTCGCCTCGTTCGTGCTGGAGATGGCGGCGATGATGTTCCAGCCCGCCAAGGACGCCACCGTCCCCAACCTGGTCCCGGCCGAGCGGCTGGCGTCGGCCAACTCGCTCGGGCTGGTCGCCGCCTACGGCACCTTCCCGGTGGCGTCGATCCTGTTCGCCCTGCTCGCCAAGGTCGCCGAGTGGCTGGGCGACGTCAGCTTCATGGAGCACCTGAAGACCAGCCAGGAAGCGGTCGCCTTCTACGTCCAGGTCGGGAGCTACCTGGTGGCGGCGCTGATCATCGCCCGCATGGCCGTGCCCCGGGGCCCGGCGCTGGTGCGGACCGGCGACGAGTCGGTGATCGACCTCGGCGCCGTGTTCACCGACATCAAGGACGGCTGGCACTACGC
>DATCLV010000537.1:0-2572 GCA_036563745.1 Acidimicrobiales bacterium
ACGTAGGGCCTGTGGGGGCCCGGCGGGGGAGGTCAGGACCCGCGCCGACTTCGCTGCGTTGCTCGAAGATCTCCGTCGCCGGGCGGACCTCAGCGTCCGGGCGGCGGCCCGCCGATCGGGCAACCCGTCGTCGACGTTGCAGGACTGGCTCAGCGGCGACCGGTTGCCGGCGCGCGGGCAGGACGACCGGTTCCGGGCGCTGCTCGGCACGCTCGGCGCCCCCGACCCCGAGGGGTTGATGGCGGCGCTGGCCCGGCTGCGCGACGCCGACTCCCGCCGCCGCCCCAGCAAGGCCCAGCCGTTCCCGGGGCTCGCCGGCTTCGGGCCGGGCGACGCCGAGTGGTTCTTCGGCCGGCGCGACCTCGTCGACGCCGCGCTCGCCCGCTTCCGGGCGGTGGTCGACACGCCCGGCCGGCGCCGCCTGCTGTGGGTGGTGGGGGCGTCGGGGTCGGGGAAGTCGTCGCTGCTGCACGCCGGGCTGTGGCCGGCGCTGACCGCCGAGGGGTGGCGGGTGGTGTCGCTGACCCCGGGGAACGACCCGCTGGGGAGCCTGGCCGCGGGCCTGGCGTCGGTGCTCGAGGTCGACGCCGCCGCGGCCCACGCCGCGCTGGCGGCCGCGGCCCGGGGTGGCGTCCCCGTCCTCGACGCGGTGTCGGCGTCGGGCCCCGGTCCCGGGTCGGGCACCGGTGCCGGCGGCGGGCGGGGGCGGGTCGTGCTGATCGTCGACCAGTGCGAGGAGGCCCTGCGCGGCGACCGGGGGCGGCAGGAGCGGTTCCTGGCCGGGCTCGCCGCCCTCACCGACCCGGCGTCGACGGTCGGGTGCGCGGTGCTGGCGGGGCTGCGGATCGAGAAGTACGCGGCGGTCGCCGCCCACCCGGCGCTGCAGGGATCGCTTCCCGACGCCCAGGTCCTGGTCGGCCCCATGACCTCCGACCAGGTGCGGGAGGCCGTCGTCGGGCCGGCCCGGACCGCCGGGTTCGCCGTGCAGGAGGAGCTGGTGGCGGTCCTGCTGCGCGACCTGGTGCCGCCCGGGTCGATCGACCGCACCCACGACGCCGGGTCGCTGCCGCTCCTGGCGCACGCCCTGCGGGAGACGTGGCACCGGTCGCGGCGGCGGGAGATGTCGCTGGCCAGCTACGAGGCGGCCGGTGGCATCCGGGGCGCGATCGAGGCGACGGCCCAGCGGGTGTACGCCGGGCTCGACGACCGGGAGAAGGACCTCGCCCGGCAGGTGCTGCTGCGCCTGGTCCACGTGGAGGACGGCGGGCTCGCCACCCGTCGCATCGCCACGCTCGACGAGCTGAACGGCCTGGCGCCGCCCGGGTCGCCGGACCGGCGGGCGATCGCGAAGATCGTCGAGCGGTTCGTCGACGCCCGGCTCCTCACCGCCGGGGCGACGACGGTGGAGATCACCCACGAGTCGCTGCTGGCCGCCTGGCCGCGGCTGACCGGCTGGATCGACGACAGCCGCGACGACCTGCGGCTCCACCGCCGGGTGGCCGACGCCGCCCGGGCGTGGGCCGAGTCGGGGGGCGACCCCGAGCTGCTGGTGCGCGGCGTGCGACTGGAGGCGATGCGGCGGTGGGCCGAGACGACCGGCGGCGGCGACGGGCGGCTGCGGCTCAGCCAGCTGGAGCGGGAGTTCCTGGCGGCCAGCCAGCGGGCCGTCGACCGGGCGCGGCGGTTGCGGCGCCTCCGGCGCTGGCGGCTGTGGGCGCTCACCGCCCTGTCGCTGGCGCTGACGGGGGTGTCGCTGGTGCTGGCCGGCCTGCTCAGCCGCGCCCGGTCCGAGGCGCTCCGGGCGCGCGACGAGGCCCGCGCCCGCCCCGAACGTCCCTCCGCCCACGAGTCCGACCCCGACCCCGAGGCCGACGGCTGACGCTGCGGTCCGAACCTGCCCCCGGAACGGGGAGCCGGCTCCCGGTTCCGGGGGCAGGTTCGACGTGAGGTACACGGGGTGACCACGGCCCGAAGGCCGCGGCCACCCCGGCCGACGCGTCCGCCGCCACGGCTGGTCGCGTCCGGTCCGGGCGGAGGTCGGCGCGGCCGGGGCGACCGGTGTCGTCCTCGGGGCCGTCGGCCCCGGTCGTCCCCTGGCCCGCCGTCGTCTCCGCCATGTCGATCGTTTCCTTCTCGCTGCCGTACCGCCGAGGGCGGGTGCGCCTCCCCGGGGGACAACGGGTGCCCCGATCCGGGGAGGCGGTCCCTCACAGGAACCGGGCTCCTCGAACCCCACCCGTCCCGAGGGCAGGGACGGTCCGCCGTCACCGAGGCCCGATGCCCGCACGCGCCCCCGGCAAACTCGCCTGTCGCAGCAGTCGAGCCATCGTGGGCGTCGCCCGGAACCAGTCCACCAGCCACCCGACCCGTTGACGACCCCGGCCGGTGCGAACCCGGCAGTAAGCCCGACAGGGTGTGCCGGAGGTGGGGTTCAGCCGGGCAGGCGGGCGTCGTCGTAGCGGAGGATGCGGCCCGGGCGGGCGCCGGTGTGGCGGCCGCCGTCGACCACGATCTCGCCGTTGACCACCACGCACGCCACGCCGGTGGGCTCCTGCTGCGGGTCGTCGTAGGT
>DATCLV010000540.1:0-20219 GCA_036563745.1 Acidimicrobiales bacterium
GGCCTCGGCGATCCGCTGGCCGTAGTCGCTCAGCCTGGCGTCCAGGTCCTCGAGCACCAGCTCGCGGCCGTTGATGCCGCCGTGCTCGTTGCACCACTCGACGAACGCGGCCGCCGAGTCGTACATCTCCTGGTTGAGGCCGGGCCGCACGTCGGCGCCCTTGTTGGTGATCGTGCCGATGCGGATCTCGTCGTCGGTCACGCCCACGTCGGTGGCGCCGGACGCGTCGCCGTCCTGGCAGACCACGCCGAGGTCGCCGAACTCGCCGCGGTCGAGGCGGTCGCCGCCCTCGGAGGCACCGCCGTCGCCCTCGTCGCCGGCGGACTCCTCCTGCTCCTCGTCGTCGCCCGACGCCCGGGACTCCTCCTCGTCGGAGCGCCCGCAGGCGGTCACCCCGGCGGCCATGACGGCCACGAGGAGCAGCGCCAGGAGGCGGCGGGTTCGACCTTCTTTCGCGCTCAGGATCACGGTATCCCCCTGCAGTCGGAGCAGCACGTTACGTCTCGGTGGGTGGGCGGCGCGGGCGGTCCGGCGCTGGCCTGGGCCTCAACCCGGGCCGGTCCCCGCGGCGAGCGAGGCGCCCAGCCGGGCGAGGGCGACCCGGGGCCCGCCGAGCAGGGCCTCGAGCACCTTCTCCCAGCGGAAGTAGCGGTGGATCGGGTAGTCGACGTCGAGGCCGATGCCGCCGTGGAGGTGCTGGGCGGCGTGCACCACGCGGTGCCCGCCGTCGGTGGCCCAGAACGCGGCGACGGCGACCGCGTCCTCGGCGCCGGCGGCGGCGTCGTCGTCCTGGTCGAGGCGCCACAGCGCCTGCAGCGTGGTGAGCCGCACGGCCTCGGTGTCGACGTAGGCGTCGGCGCAGCGGTGGGCGACGGCCTGGAACGTGCCGATCGGCGAGCCGAACTGCTGCCGCTCGCTCACGTAGGCGGCGGTGAGCGCCAGCGCCCCTTCGCACACGCCGAGGGCGGTGGCGACCAGCAGGATGCGGGTCCGGCGGGCCGCCCAGCCGGCGGCGTCGTCGCCGGCGGCGCCGAGGCGCTCGGCCGGGGCGCCGTCGAGGACCAGCGTCTGGGCGGGCTCGAGGTTGAGGGTGCGCTCGTCGGTGCGGGTGACGCCGGGGCCCGCGGGGTCGACGAGGAACAGGCCGGGGCCGTCGTCGGCGGCGGCCGGCACCACGAGCGCGGCCGCGGACCCGGCCCACGGCACCGGGCCGAGGGTGCCGTGGACGGCCCAGCCCGCGGCGGCACCGGCACCGGAGGTCCTCGCCGCCCGGACGGCCGGCGTACCGTCCGAGCGGCTGGTCGCCGCGGGGCCCCAGGCGGCGACGGCGAGCGGCGCGGAGCCGTCGGCCACGCCCGGGAGCCGCTCCGCCCGTTGGGCGTCGTCGCCCCAGCGGGCGACGGCCAGGGCGGCCGCGGTCGAGGTCCAGTAGGGCACGGGGGCCACGTGGCGCCCGACCTTCTCGGCGACCAGCGCGGCCTCCACGAGGCCGAGGCCGCTGCCCCCGTGCGCCTCGGGGACGGCCAGGCCCAGCAGGTCGGCCTCGGCCAGGGCCTTCCACGCGCCCGCGGCGAACACCTGGGGGCCGGCCTCGAGGGCCCGGAGCGCCGAGGGGGCGCACTGCTCGCCGAGGATGGTGTCGGCGAGGCGGGCGATGGCCTCCTGGTCGTCGGTCAGGGTGAAGTCCACGTCGTCGTCCCCCTCAGCTCCGCGGGACCCGGGGCAGGCCCAGCCCGAACAGCGCCACCAGGTCGCGCTGGATCTCGTTGACGCCCCCGCCGAAGGTGAGGATCAGCGATCCCTGCATCGACCGGGCCAGCCGGCCGGCGAGGAGCGCGCCGGGCGAGGAGCGGTCGAGCGTGGCCGCCGGGCCGAGGACCTCCAGCAGCGTGCGGTAGCCCTCGACGAACAGCTCGGTGCCGAACACCTTGGTGGCGCTGGCGTCGGCCGGGTTGGCGCCGGCGCCGGTGTCGACGCTGGCGGCCACCTTCCAGTTGAGGAGCTTGAGCACCTCGAGCTTGGCCTGCACCCGGGCCAGGGCGTCCTGGGCCCACGCCTGGTCGATGACCCGGCCGCCGTCGGCCAGCTTCGTCTCCCGCGCCCAGGCGACGACGTCGTCGAACATGCGGGAGAACATGCCCGCCGGCGCCAGCGAGACCCGCTCGTAGTTGAGCTGGTTGACGATGAGGTCCCACCCGCGGTTGACGCCGTGGACCACGGCGTCCTCGGGGACCCGCACGTCGTCGTAGTAGGTGGTGAACGTGGAGGCGTTCACCATCGTCTCGATCTTGGAGTACGAGAAGCCGGGGCTGGAGGTGGGCACCAGGAAGATCGAGATGCCCTTGTGCTTGGGGGCGTCGGGGTCGGTGCGGGCGGCGAGCCAGATGTAGTCGGCGTAGCTGGCCAGCGACGTGAAGATCTTCTGGCCGTTGATCACCCACTCGTCGCCGTCCTTGACGGCGGTGGTGCGCAGCGACGCCAGGTCGGTGCCGGCGGTGGGCTCGGTGTAGCCGATCGAGAAGTGCAGCTCGCCGGCGAGGATCTTCGGGAGGAAGGCCTCCTTCTGGGCCTCGGTGCCGAACTCCTGGATGGTCTTGCCGACCGTGTTGATCGTGAGGAACGGGATGGGGGCGCCGGCTTGCCAGGCCTCGTCCATGAAGATCATCTGGTCGACCTCGCCCCGGCCCTGGCCACCGTAGGTGGTCGGCCAGCCGAGCCCGAGCCAGCCGTCGCGCCCCATCTTGCGGACGGCTTCGAGGCAGTGCGGCCCGCCGGTCTCGCCCCGGGCCACCTCCTCCTGGACCTCCGGGGTCATGAGCTCGGCGAAGTAGGCCCGCAGCTCACGGCGCAGTTCTTCCTGCTCTGGTGTGTACGCGATGTGCAGCAGTGGAATGTCCCCCCGAAAACTGAAACGCGTTTCAAATCTAATGCCCCGTCAGAGAGCTGTCGAGGATCCCGGCACGGGCGGCCCGGGCTCTATTGTCCGGGGGTGCGCATCACCGCCCGCGTCGACTACGGAGTGCGAGCGGCCATCGAGCTGGCCGCCGCCGAGCGACCCCCGGTGAAGGGCGAGACGCTCGCGGACCGGCAGGCCATCCCGGGGAAGTACCTCGAGAACATCCTCGCCGACCTCCGCCGCGCCGGCCTCGTGGCCAGCCAGCGCGGCGCCGACGGCGGCTACCGGCTCGCCCGGCCCGCCGACACCATCTCGGTCGCCGACGTCATCCGCGCGGTGGAGGGCCCGCTGGCCGACGTCCACGGCACCCCGCCCGAGGAGGTCGACTACCCCGGGCCCGCCAAGAGCCTCCAGAAGGTGTGGGTCGCCACCCGCGCCGCCCTGCGCGGCGTGCTCGAAGAGGTCACGCTGGCCGACCTCGCGGTCGACGACATCCCGCCCCGGATCGCCGAGCTCCTCGACGATCCGACCGCCTGGACGCGGCGTGCGCCGAGGGCGAGTCGGTAGAGGTGAGACCACGCGCGCTAGCGTTGACTCCCTATGGCCCGGCGGATCGACATCGAGCTGACCAGCAAGCGTGACGACGACACCTGGACGTGGCGCGCCGCCGGAGCACGAGAGCCCAGAGGGACGGTGGAGGGCAAGATCCTTCCGCCCGAAGCGAAGGTCGGTGACACGCTCAAGGTGGAGGTCGAGGGTTTCCTCGACGGCCTGAGCGTCGTCGCCGTCATCCCCCCGAAGCCCTCCCGGCGCGAGCCCGAGCGCATCGAGCTGCTCACCCCCCGCACCGAGGGGTCCCTCGTCACCACCCACCTCGCCCGCAAGCCGCGGCGCGACGACGACCGGAGAGGTCGCCGGCGCGGCGACGGAGATCGCGACCGTGACCGGCGCGGCCCTCGCGCCGACCGGGGCGACCGCGACCGGCGGGAGCGCGACCGGGAGCGGCGCCGCGAGCGCCCCTCCACGCCGCCGCCCGAGCCCAAGCCGAAGCCCAAGCGGCTCCGGCCCGGCCGGGCGCACCGCAACGCGCTCCTCGAGTCGCTGCCCGCCGAGCAGCGGCCCATCGCCGAGCAGCTGCTGCAGGGCGGCATCCCCGCCGTGCGGCAGGCGATCGAGAAGCAGAACGAGGCCCTGAAGGCCGAGGGCAAGCCGCAGGTCGCGGCCGAGCCGCTCCTCGAGATCGCCGACAAGCTGCGCCACCGCGCCCAGGCCGCCATCTGGCGCGACCGCGCCGACGCCGCGCTCGCCGCCGTCGACGAGATCGACCTGCGCGACCTGCGCTCGGTGGTCAACGCCGCCGACGACGCCGGCCGCGACCCCGAGGCCCGCGCCGTGGCCGAGCAGCTCCGCGAGGCCCTCGCCAACCGGGTCGAGAAGGAGCAGGCCGCCTGGGTGGCCGAGGTGGCCGAGAACCTGCAGGAGGGCCGGGTCGTGCGGGCGCTGCGCCTGTCGTCGCGGCCGCCCAAGGCCGGCTCGCCGCTGCCGGGCAACCTGGCCGAGCAGCTGATCCTCGCCACCAACGCCTCGCTCACGTCGGAGACCAGCCCGCAGCGCTGGGCCACGGTCCTCGACGCCCTGGCCTACTCCCCCATCCGGCGCCGGGTCGTGCCCGACTCGCTGCCGGAGAAGCTGCCGGCCGACCTGCGCGACACGATCGCCAAGCTGGGCAACCGGCTGCCGGAGATCGCCCACATCTTCGCCATCGAGCCCGTCGAGGCCCCGGCCCGGCAGCGCCCGGCACGCCGGAAGGGCGGCAACAAGGCGGAGGGCAAGGGCAAGAAGGAGAAGGCCGACAAGGCCGACAAGCCCGAGGCGAAGGCCGCGCCCGAGCCCGACACCACCGCCGAGTCGCCCGAGCCGGAGGCCGCCGCCGACACCGTCGAGGCCCCGACGCCCGACGCCGAGGCCGAGGCACCGGCCGACGCCACGGCGGCGACGGCCGACGGGCCGGCCGACCTCGAGTCGTCGGGTGCGCCCACCGAGGCCACGGTCGAGGAGGCCGCCGAGTCGCCCGAGCCGGAGGCCGCCACCGAGGCGCCCGAGGCCCGCAGCGGCGACGCCGCCGAGGCCGAGTCGTCGGGCGAGCCCACCGAGGCCACGGTCGAGGAGGCCGAGGAGGCCGCCGCCGAATCGGAGCCGAACGGCGACGGCACGGTCGAGGCCACGGCCTCGGCCTGAACCCGCCGGCGACCGTCACACTGTCGACACGCCAAACGACACCGTCGAACCTGCCCTCGGGACCGGGAGCCGTGCCCCCGTCCCGGGCGCAGGTGCGGCCGCGTCGGCGTGTCAGCGGTGGCGCGGGGTGATGATCGAGTCGGTGTCACCCCGGCCGCAGTAGCGACCGGTCTCCGTGTCCTCGTCCCATCGTGCGCCGCAGCTCATGCAGGTGCACGAATCAAGGTGAACAGAACCGAGGTAGAGGCGCTCGACCTCGTATGCCTCGCAGAACGGGCACTGGAGATGCCGAGGGCTATCGTCGGCCATCTCTGTGGGGTTCCGTGGGTTCGTGCGGCGAGTCCATGGGCGTGCAGAGTTTGACCTCCGCAGCATAACGAACGTTGCAGCGCGAGGTTTCGATTCTCCGACGACTTGGTTGCGGGTCGCGCGCCCGCCACCGTCGGTGCTCCGCCCTCTTTGCACTCGTGGTGCGAACAGATCGGCGTTGTGGCTAGCTTGTGCCGCCATGGCTGTCGACTTCAGCACCCAGGGGCCCTTCGCCATCGTCAAGATCAACCGGCCGGACGCCCGGAACGCCGTGAACGGCGCCGTGGCCCAGGGCATCGAGGCGGCGATCGACCGCATCGAGGAGGACGACAGCCTGTGGCTGGGGATCCTCACCGGCGAGCCCCCGGTGTTCTGCGCCGGCGCCGACCTGAAGGAGATCAACTCCGGCAACGCCGCCGCGCTCGCCACCGCCAAGGGCGGCTTCGGCGGGTTCGTCCAGCGGGAGCGCACCAAGCCGATCATCGCCGCCGTCGACGGCCCCGCCCTGGCCGGCGGCACCGAGCTGGTGCTGGCCTGCGACCTCGTCGTCGCCTCCACCACCGCCACCTTCGGCATCCCCGAGGTGAAGCGGTCGCTGGTGGCCGCGGCCGGCGGCCTGTTCCGCCTGGGCCGCAAGATCCCGCTCAACATCGCCATGGAGCTCGCCCTCACCGGCGACCCGATCGACGCCGAGCGCGCCTACCACTTCGGGCTCGTCAACCGGCTGGTCGAGCCGGGCACCGCGCTCGAGGCCGCCACGAAGCTCGCCGAGCAGGTCTGCGCCAACGCCCCCGTGTCGGTGCGGGAGAGCCGCAAGATCGTGCTCGAGGCCACCCACGCCGACGACGAGGTCGGCTGGAAGATGTCGATGGAGGGCATGGCCAAGGCGATGTCCAGCGAGGACTTCTCGGAGGGCCTCACCGCCTTCATCGAGAAGCGGCCGCCGCAGTGGAAGGGCCGCTGAACCGCCGACGCCCGGCGGGTCCCCGGCCCGTGCGCCCGCCGCTCAGGTGAGCGGGCGGTGGACCACGATCGCCCGGGCGACCAGCCCGAAGGACTCGAAGAAGTTCTTCGTGGCCCGGTCGCCCGGGAGGGCCAGGCTGTCGACGCCGAAGCAGCCCTGGTCGCGGCACCACGCCACCAGGCCGTCCATCAGGACCTCGCCCACCCCGACGGCCCGGGCGCCCGGGTCGACGTAGACCTCGTCGACCACGCCGAGCCGCCCGCCGTCGGCCAGCACCTCGACGCGGGCCGCGCCGAAGCCGACGATCGCGTCGTCGAGGAGGCCGACCAGCACCTGCTGGTCGTCGGCGGCGATGGCGGCCGCCAGCGAGGCGTCGAGCGGATCGGGCCGGCGCTCCCGGCGCGCCCACACCGCGCCGCCCTTCTGCTCCCGCTTCTCCGCGATGGCGGCGGTGGCCAGCTCGACGACGACCGGCAGGTCGTCCGGGGTGGCGGGGCGCGCCGACTCCTCCGGGTGGGCGGCGGCCGTCATGCCGGTGCCTGCAGCTGGGCGACCTTGTTGAGGATCGTCTTGCGGCCGCGGTGGGCGGCCTCGTAGCGGCGCACCGCCTCGAGCTCGTCCGGGGTGAGGCCGGGCAGCCGGTTCACCACCTGCGAGGCGGAGAGGCTGTCGTAGTCGGGGATGGCGAGATCGTCGGCCGGCGGGCCGGCGGGCCCGCCCGGGCCGGCGCCGTTGCCGGCGGCCGCGTCCCCGCTCGCGTCGGTCGGGGCCGGCACCCCGTCGCCGTCGGCCGAGGGCGTGGCCGTGCCCTCGGCCGACGGGGTGGCCGGGGTGGGCGGCGCAGCCGGCGAGCGCCCGTCACGGTCGCTGCCGGGACGGGACGGTGGCGCGAGACCGACCAGCTGCAGCAGCCCGCCCGCCTGCTCCCCCAGGCCCTCGGCGAGCCGGCGGAGCGCCGGCTCGGCCTGGCGGATGGCGCGCTTGCCCAGGAACCGGGCGTTGCCGACGTGGATCTTGCCCTGCTCGGCGAGCTTGGGGAGCATCCCGGGGCCGTCGAGGACGATGGCGATGGGCGCGTAGCGGACGATGTCGCACACCTGCGACAGCAGCGACGGCTCGTCGGGCCGGTCCTCCGGGGTGCTCATGCCCAAGATCCTGGCAACCGGGCGCCCGTCAGACGCAATCGGCGCAGAGCTGGTTGTCGGGGTCGGCGAGCTGGCTCGGGTGCTTCACCAGGAAGCAGGACTGGCACACGAACTCGCCCGGCCGCTTCGGCTGGATGCGGCCGGCGCCGTCGCCCCGGTCGTCGGGTTCGGGTTGCTCCTCGTCCTCGTCCTCGTCGTCGTCGGGCTGGGCGGCGATGCGGTCCTTGAGGATGGTGTCGAGATCGGCCTCGACGTCGTCGTCGGCGTCCTCGTCGTCCTCATCCTCGTCATCGTCGTCGTCATCGGCCTTCTTGCGGGTGCGCGCCGGCGCGGGTGCGGGCGCGACCTCGACGTCCTCGTCCTCGTCGGCGAAGTCGTCGGCAGCGAAGTCGTCGTCCGCCTCGACGAGCGGGTCGTCCTCGACATCGACGTCGAGCTCGTCGGGGGCGTCGTCCAGATCCTCGCCGTCGTCTTCGAGATCCACGGCGTTGTCGTCGTCAGCCATCGTGTCCCTTCACGGGGGTCGGCCAGGTGCGGGCCGGATATTAGGCAGCTCCACCCGCCGTTCCGTACACGAGTGGGCTGTTGCGGCCGGTCAGGGTAGCGACTCGCGCGAGGTCCGCGGTCACAACCGACCGGCGACCTCGCCGAGGGGTGACTCAGCGTGACGCGCGGCGGGCCTCGGCCCTGCGCTCGGCGTCCAAGCGCTCGAGCCGCGGCTCGCCCGAGTGGTCGGCGAACGACATCGCCGCGGCGATCGCCCGGTGGCCCGCCTGCTCGGCGATGAGCCGGTGCATCGACTGCGCCACCGACCGGTAGGCGGCGTGGCCCTGGGGCGTGCTCCGCAGCTCGATGAGGTGCATCGCCTCGCGGGCGTTCATCTGCATGACGAACCGGATCCGGTACGCCAGCGCCACCGCGTACGGCGCCTGGCGCGGGAAGTCGACCAGCAGCGCGTCGTGGAGGTCGGCCGAGCGCTCCATCGCCTGGTCGAACTCGTCGGCCAGGCCGGCGTCCTCGATCGCCTCCGGCCGCGTGTAGCCGTGGCGCGGCGAGAGCGGCTGCCACTCGATCGTGAGCATCCGGTGGCGCTGCAGGTCGCGGAAGGCGCCGTAGTCGGCGAGGATGTCGAACCGGTAGTCGGTGCGCTCGAACGCCCGGCCCGGCCGGTGCCGCCGGTTGGTGCGCTCCCCCACGTAGGCCCGGATGATCGACAGGCGCTCGTCGACCCCCATCGCCCGCACCCGCCGCTCCAGCTGGGCCTCGGGCACGTCGGTGTAGGGGTAGAGCATGGCGGCGACGACCTTGACCTCGCCGTCGGGGTCCCAGTCGACGAGCTGGACGCCCGGCTCCCCCACGGGGGCGCCGTCGGTGTCGGCGCCCGACGCCGACCGCGCCGAGGCCTCGGGGAACATGCGCTCGACCAGCTCCTCCATCGCCGCGTGGTTGGCGGCCAGGTAGTCGCTGGAGGCGATGCCCCGATCGGGCACGTCGACCCGCTTCAGGAAGCTGGGGATCACCTTCCGCAGCTCGGTGAGCATCATGTCGGCGTAGCTGCGGGCCTCGGGCAGCGGGTGGGCCCGCATCCGCAGCAGCAGGGCCTCGTAGGCCTGGCCCGTGCCGTAGATGCCGACGTTCGACAGCGTCGCCGCCGGTAGGACGCCCCGCACCGCGTCGAGCGCCTTGGCCTTCACCGCCTGGCGGTGCACGAAGTCGGTGTCGCCCGGCTGGCGGGGGAACCGCTCCCGGTAGTGCTCCACCATCACCGACGCCATCGACGCGTAGCTGTCGAAGAGCCGGTCGATGTCGCCGACGTACCGGGTGCCGAGCGGGCCGGCCAGCACCTCGGGGTCGCGGTAGTAGCGGTAGCGGCCGCCCAGCCGGCTGTCGTAGGCGATGTAGCGGGTGGACTGCTCGAGGTACGACATCAGCCGCCCCCACTCGAGCACCTTCGTGAGCACGTTGGAGGCCTGCTCGCAGGCCAGGTGGACACCGCCCAGCTGGGCGACCGAGTCGTCGCCGTACTCGAAGAAGACCCGGTCGTAGAGCTCCTCGGCCCGCCCCAGGCCCACCGTGGCGTCGAACGTGGCGTCGCCGCTGATGTCGAGGTCGCCGACGAACTCGTCGAGGAACAGCCGGCGCAGGCTCTTGGGCGAGCGGGAGTAGCGGGCGAACAGGGCACCCTTCACGACCTCGGGCAGGTTCACCAACGCGAAGACCGGACCGTCGAGGTTCGTGAAGTACCGCCGCAGGACGTCGACTTCCTCGGCGGTGAACTCCTCGGCGACGTAGAGGGCCATAGGCCAGCGATCGTAGGGCGGTGCTCCCAGCGGGGCGGGGATGCTAGCCCGAACCACCCTCGGTGGTGCAAGCACCGCGAGGCGCGCGCATCAGGACGCCTTCCGGCGGGCCAGCGACGCCTCCCACTCCTCCCGGGCCGCGGCGAGCACCGCCTCGTCGAGCCACAGGTCGGCGACCGTGAACGCCAGCGCCTTCGCCCCGTCCACCACCGCCGTGTCGCCCGCCTCGCCGCCGGCGTAGGTGGCGAACTCGGGCGTGTGGATCGGCACGCCGGGCGGCGCCACCCGGATCATCGGGTGGATCGACGGCACCACGTAGCTCACGTTCCCCATGTCGGTGCTGCCCACCACCTTGCCGCCCAGCGTCGGCGCCACCACCTCGCGGCCCAGCCGGCGGGCGTTGTCGACGTAGCGCTCGGCGATGACCCCGTTGTCGACCATGTCGGCGTAGGCCGGGTCCTGCCAGGCGATCTCGACCGTGCAACCCGCGGCGTCGGCCCCCGCCTGGAGGCAGGCGGTGAACCGCTCCTTCAGCCGCTGCAGCCGGGCCAGCGTCGGCGACCGCACCATCCACTCCGCGGCCGCGTAGGCCGGGACGATGTTCGGCTTGTCGCCGCCGTGGGTGATGATCCCGTGGATCCGCTCGCCCGGGGCGATGTGCTGGCGCAACGCCGCCACGTTCATGTAGCCGAGCACCGCGGCGTCGAGGGCGTTGCGGCCCTTGTGGGGGAAGGCCGCGGCGTGGGCCGCCTCGCCCCGGTAGGTCACCGCCGCCCACTGCACGGCGATCACGTCCATCGCGGTGAGGTCGGCGTCGGCCGGGTGGACCATGAGCGCGGCGTCGACGCCCTCGAACGCGCCGGCGTCGATGAGCTTCACCTTGCCGCCCCCGCCCTCCTCGGCCGGGGTGCCCATCACCACCACGCGGCCGCCCAGCTCGTCGGCCAGCGCGGCCGCGGCCAGGCCGGCGCCGAGGCCGGCGGCGGCGATCACGTTGTGGCCGCAGGCGTGGCCGATCGCGGGGAGGGCGTCGTACTCGCACAGCACGGCGACGGTGGGCCCCTCGGTGCCGGCCGTGGCCAGGAACGCCGTGTCGACCCCGCCGGCGGCGCGGGTGACGGCGAGCCCCTCCTTCTCCAGCACGTCGGTCAGCAGGTCGTGGGCGAAGTGCTCCTGGAAGTTCAGCTCCGGGTGGGCGTGGATCTGGTGCGAGACGTCGACCAGCACCTCGGCCCGGCGGTCGACCTCCGCGGCCAACCGCGCCTTGATCCCCTCGACCTCCTCCGGCGTGCGCATCCGCCGAGGCTAACCCGGGTGGCGGAGGACGATCTTCCCCAGCTGCTCGCCGGCGTGGAGGCGCTCCATGGCCGCCGGGTACTCGGCGAGCGGGAACACCTCGTCGACGTGCACCGGCACGCCCTGGCCCACCAGCCCGGTCACCTGGGCGAACTCCTCGTAGGAGCCGGTGGTCGAGCCGATCACCTCGATCTGCTTGAAGAACAGGCGGGGCAGGTTGAGCTCCACCTTCGGGCCCGACGTGCCGCCCGCGCACACCAGCCGGCCCGCCGGCTTCAGCGCCCGGATCGACCGGTCCCAGGTGGCGGGCCCGACGGTCTCGACCACCACGTCGACGGTCACCGGCCAGTCCTCGTCGGAGGCGAAGGCCTCGGCCGCGCCCAGCTCGACCGCCCGCTTGCGCTTCGCCTCGTCGCGGGACGTGGCGTACACCACCGCGCCCAGCCGCTGCGCCAGGGCCAGCGCCGCCGTGCTCACGCCCCCGCCGACGCCGACCACCAGCACCGACTCCCCCGCCGTCACCCGGGCCCGGCGCAGCATCCGCCACGCGGTCAGGTAGGCCATCGGGTAGGCGGCCGCCGCCTCCCAGCCGAGCGTCGCCGGCTTGGGCACGACGTTGCGGGCCGGCACCACGACCAGCTCGCCGTGGCCGCCCCAGCGGTGCTCGCCCACGATGGCCAGCTTGCCGGCGGCGGGCGCGTCGACGCCGTGGGCGACCACCGCGTCGAGCGGGATCACCGCCGGGTTCACCACCACCTCGTCGCCGGGCGCCACGTGGTCGACCCCGTCGCCCACCGACTCGACGTAGCCGGCCACGTCGCACCCCGGCACGTGGGGGAACGACTTCGGCTTCGGCAGGCCCCGGGTGAGCCACAGGTCCATGTGGTTGAGCGCGGACGCCACCGGCCGCACCCGGACGTCGCCCGGGCCGACCTCGGGGTCGGGCACCTCGCCCCAGCCGTACGTGCCGGGGGACTCGTCGAGCTTCCACGCCTGCATGGCAATGGAGGCTACGACCTGTCGTCGCCGTCGGTGCCGGTCGACCGATCGCCGCGCTGCGACCTGAGGACCACGGGCTCCGAGGGTGGGAAGACCTCGGCCTCGTCGTCGCCCGTCTCGCCGCCGGGTTCGGCCGCGCCCTCCGGCGTGGGGCCGGGCTCGGGCGCCGGCTCGACGTCGGGCTCCGGGGCGGGCGACGCGGTCGGCGCCGAGGCCGGCAGGAACTCGGCCAGCGGATCGACCGCCGGCGCCGCGGGCGCCACCGTGCCGGGGTCAGGTTCGGGCGCGGACGACGGCGCAGGTTCGGGCGGGGACGACGGCGCAGGTTCGGGCGCCGGCGCCGGCGTGGTGGTGGGCGGCGTCCAGGAGTCGCCGGACGCGGGTGCCGGCTCCGGCGCGGGCGACGGCGTCGTGGCCGGTGGGGCCCAGGCGTCACCGGAGGCCGGCGCGACCGGAGTCGCCGGCGCGGCAGCGGGCGCCGGGCGCTCCGGCGTCGGCGGCACCCACGTGTCGCCCGAGGGCGCCGGGGAGGGTGTCGCCGGCGGTGCCGCAGACGACGGGTCGGGCGACGAGGTGGGCGACGGCCAGGCGTCACCCGACCGGCCCGCGTGGCGGCCGTAGGCGGGGATCGGGTCGTAGTCCGGCGGCCGGGGTGGCGCGGGGAGCACCGGGCGGGGCGAGCGGGCCCGGCCCCGGCGACGCCTCGGCGGCCGGGGCTCCCGCACCGGCACCGGCTTCGGTCGGCGCGCCCCGCGGGCGCGGCCGCGCAGGCTCGGCAGCCGCCAGCGGGACGGCCGGTACGTGGTCGCCGCCACCACCAGCACGATCCCGGCCCCCATCGCCCAGGTCACCACGAAGTCGCGGCCGTTGACGTCGGCCCACGTCCAGGGCCCGTCGGCGTGGGGGTCGAGCAGGTCGTTGCCGTCGTCGTCGACCCAGGCGTTCTGCTCCTCGACCCGCTCCACGGCCCGGAACGGCAGCAGGAACACCACCACCGCCAGCGCCAGCCGGATCGCCCCGCGGACGAACGACCGGTCCGAGGCCTGCCCGGTCAGCGCCCGGCGCACGCCCCCCACCGCCTCGGCCGCGCCGTTCAGCACGAGCTCGAGGAACCCCACGATGCTCACGATCGCCAGCGCCCCAGCGCCCACCAGGAAGACCACCACGCGGCCACATCATGCCCCGCGGCCGGGGTGGTCTGCCGTCGGACGTCAGGTCTCGAGGGGGTGGACGGCGTCGGCCAGGTCGGCCACGTGGTCGTCCCAGTTGTGCGGCTCGTTCACCGGCACCACCACGAACTTCGAGGCGCCGGCGGCGATGAAGCGCTCCAGCAGCGCCGGCAGGCCCGCGAGGCCCTTGGCCACCACGTCGTGCAGGTCGGCGCCGGGGCGGCGGCGCCGGGCCAGGGTGGCCAGCTCGTCGGGCACCTCACCCTCCACGTAGGGGACGAGCGCACCGAAGTGCTCGGGGTCGAACTCCCGGCCGGCCTTCTCGGCGGCCCGCAGGATCTCGTCGATGCCCCGCCGCACGTCCTCCGGCGGCGTGAACGACGGCAGCCAGCCGTCGGCCAGGCGGCCGCAGCGCTGCAGCTCCGTCGGTGAGCTGCCACCCATCCAGAGGTCGATCGGCTGCTGCACCGGCGTCGGGCCGGCGGTGGCGCCCTCGAACCGGAACCACTTCCCCTTGTGGTCGACGGTCTCCCCCGCCAGGAAGCGGCGCAGCAGCTCGAAGGTCTCGTCGAAGCGGGCGGCCCGCTCGTCCTTCGTCACGCCGAACGCCTGCAGCTCCTTGCGGCTCGCCACCCCGAGCCCGAAGGCCGGCAGCGCCCGGCCCCGCGACAGCCGGTCGAGCGTGCCGATCTGGGCGGCCAGGCGCATCGGGTTGCGGCCGGGCAGGACGGTGACCGCGGTGCCCAGCTTCAGCCGGTCGGTGCGGCCGGCGGCGAACGCCAGGGCGGTGAACGGGTCGGGGCTCTCGGCGCTCACCCGCTCGGCGAGCCACAGGGAGTCGAACCCCAGCGACTCGAGGCCGTCGACCGCGGCCGCGAACTGCGCGGGGTCACTCGTCGTGCGGGTGCCGAGGCCGACCCCGATCCGCACCTTCCTGTTGCCCACCTCTGGCATGCCGTGTTGCTCCCCAACCCTGTCCTTGGTCCTGTCGAGGCCCCAGCCTCTCACCGTGGCGGCCGTCAGGCCACGATTTCTTGCTGTGCTATGGCGGCATTCTTCCAGCGTCGGGCGGTTCAGACGACGCAGGTCAGCGCGTCGGGCTCCACCCGCACCGAAAGCCGACGCACCGTGCCGACGAGCACACCGTCGAGACGGATCGGCGTCGGCGAGCGCAGCTCGAACTGGGCGGCGTCGACCCGGCGCTGCGTGATCGCCGGGTGCGGGACGTGCGCGCCCGTCCGCAGCCGCGGCCGGGCCTTGAAACGGTCACCGAGCGGCAGGTCGGCGTCGAAGGTGTCGAGGCGGCCGTCGTTGGGGTGGCTGCGGGGCGCGACGTCCCAGTCGCCGAGGAACTCGGCGTTCATCACCGCGACGATCCGGCCGGTCCACCACGACCGCCGGACGATCGCGTGGGCCACGAACCAGTGCAGCTTGCCGTCGATCAGCGCGGCGCCGAGGTCGACCGGCACGCGCCGCGCCACCGGTGACCGCAGCCGCGCCTCGTCGCCGGTGCCGCCCAGGGTCCGGCACAGGTCGCCGCCCAGGAGGCCGAGCGGCGGCACCGGCCGGTTGGCCCGGCGGTGCTCCTCCACCACGGCGCGGGCCTCGGCGTCGGACCGGACCAGCACGCCGTCCTCCGGCAGCGGCCCGGCCTCGCCCCACTCCTCGCCCCGCTTGATCGTCACCCGGCACCCTCGGGGGCGTCAGGGGCGCCAGGGGCGTCGGGGGTGTCGGCCACGACGCCGTCGGCGGCGACATCGGGGGCGTCGCTGTCCTCGGCCAGCTCGACCTCCACCTCGCCGTCGCCGTCGGCCTCCTCCAGCCGCGACGAGGCCGACACCACGCCGCGATGGAGCGCCTCGGCGGCCTGGCGGGCGGCCCGGCCGGTGGCCGGCACCGGTGCCACCTCCCCCACCTGGCGCAGCAGGTCGATGAGCGTCTTGACGTTGCGGACGAAGTCGCCGCCCGACAGCTCCTCGTCGTCGAGGACGTCGGCCAGCGGCTCCCCCGCCGCCCAGGCGTGGGCCAGGGCCAGGAAGCCGGGGTCGGGCAGCCGGGTCTCCGGGAGGCCGGCCGCCCGCTCGTCGGCGGTCAGCTCGTCGGCCAGCTGCTCGATCCGGCCCCACCGCTCGCGGGCCGTGCGCGACGGGAACCACGGCGGCGGGCTGGGGTTGGGCCCGCGGTGCTCGTAGGTGAAGCAGGAGACCAGCCCGGCGAGGGTCGCCGGGTCGACCCCGTCGAGGACGCCGCTCGCCATCGCCTCGGCCACCAGCAGGTCGCACTCGTGGTAGGTGCGGGCCAGGACCTTCCCGCGCTCGGTCAGCGCCCAGCCGTCGAGGTAGCCCCACGACTCCAGCAGGCGCAGCACCCGGTCGAAGCGCCGGGCCAGCGACTCGGTGCGGGACCGCACCTCCCGCCGCAGGTCGTGCAGCTCCCGCTCGGCCCGCTCGGCGTGGTACAGCGACCGCAGGTGCCGCTCCTTGTCGGGGCAGGCGTCGACGGGGTGCTCGGCGACCAGCACCTCGTAGTCGACCTCGTCGGCCTCGTCGTCGCTCGCACCGGCGGCGTCGCCGCTCCCGGCGGCCCCCGACCGGCCGTTGCCCTTCGCGGTCGGGTGGCCGAGGCGCGACCGGCGCAGCACGTCGGCCACCTCCTGCTGGAACGCCCGGCTGTTGGGCTCGTAGGGCACCGGCAGCTCCAGCGTCCCGACCCGCACCGGCGCCTCGGTGAGGCGGTCGGGGTCGAGCAGCACCCGCTCGCCGTCGATGTCGACCGCCCGGGCCCGCACGGCGCCGCCCTTGCGGTAGGCGACCGACAGCACGACCAGCCGCTCGCCGTCCACGTCGACCACCACACCCGGCTGCAGCCGCGACAGCGCCGCCCGCAGCTCGCCCTTGGAGGCGGTCTTCCGGGCCCGCTCCTGGTCCTTCGCCGCCCGCACCAGCCGGCGGTACTCCTCGACGTCGCCCCGCTCGCAGGCGGCCTCCGCCCGCAGCGACCGCAGGCGGTCCTCGGTCCGCTCGATGCGGGTCTCCGAGCGCACCACGGCCCGGTCGGCCTGGAACTGGGCGAAGCTCAGGTTCAGCAGGTGGCGGGCGCGGGCGGGGTCGTACCGGCGGACCAGGTTGGCCGCCATGTTGTAGGTGGGGCGGAACGCCGAGCGCAGCGCGTACGTGCGGCTGGCGGCCAGCGACGCCACCTGCTCGAACGGCACGAACGGCGACCACAGCACGATCGCGTAGCCGAGATCGTCGATGCCGCGGCGCCCCGCCCGGCCGGTCAGCTGCGTGTACTCCCCCGGCGTCAGGAACGCCCGGGTCTCGCCGGTGAACTTCGTCAGCCGCTCGATCACCACCGACCGGGCCGGCATGTTGATGCCCACCGCCAGCGTCTCGGTGGCGAACACCGCCTTCACCAGCCCCTCGGCGAAGCACGCCTCCACCGTCTCCTTGAACGCCGGCACCATGCCGGCGTGGTGGGCGGCGATGCCCTGCTCCAGCGCCAGCAGCCAGCGGTCGTAGCCGAGCACGTCGAGGTCGGCGTCGGTGAGCCCGGCCGTGCGCTCCTCGGCGATCGCCCGGATCCGGGGCCGCTCCTCCGGGCTGGTGAGCCGCAACCCGGCGTCGACGCAGGCGCGGACCGCCTCGTCGCAGCCCATGCGGCTGAAGATGAAGTAGAGGCTCGGGAGCATGTCGCGCTCGTCGAGCAGGTCGATCACGTCGGGCCGGCGCGGCGTGTAGAACCGCCGCCGCTCGCGGCCCCGTCCCCCGCCCGGGCCGTACCGGCCCCGCCGCCCGCCGCGCCCCCGGCCGCCCTCGGCGTCGAGGCGGGACGCCTCCGGGTTGGGCTGATCGTCGACCAGCGTGGGCAGGAGGTGCACCTGGTCGCTCGTCCGGTCGCCGACCAGGTACAGGTTGCGCAGCTCCACCGGGCGGCGCTCCTCCAGCACCAGCGCCGTCGGCCCCCGCACCGTGGTCAGCCAGTCGGCGACCTCCTCGGCGTTCGACACCGTGGCCGACAGGCACACCAGCTGCACCGACGCGGGCAGGTGGATGATCACCTCCTCCCACACCGGGCCCCGGTAGGTGTCCTGCAGGTAGTGGACCTCGTCGAGCACCACGAACCGCAGCCCCCGGAGGGCGTGGGAGCCGGCGTAGATCATGTTGCGGAGCACCTCGGTGGTCATCACCACCACCGGGGCGTCACCGTTGATGGCGTTGTCGCCGGTGAGCAGTCCCACGTTGCCGGCGCCGTGCCGGCGCACCAGGTCGCCGTACTTCTGGTTGGACAGCGCCTTGATCGGCGTCGTGTAGAACGCCTTGCCGCCCTCGGCCAGCGCCCGTGCCACGGCGTGCTCGGCCACCACGGTCTTGCCCGAGCCGGTGGGCGCCGCCACCAGCACCGAGGCGCGGCGGTCGAGCGCCTCGATCGCCTGGACCTGGAACGGGTCGAGCTCGAAGTCGTAGGTCACGCGCACGGCGGGCTCACGCCGGTTCCAGCGTCCCCCGCCCGCGCGTCATCCACGCCCCCACCAGGATCGAGATCTCGTAGAACAGGCCCATCGGGATCGACAGCGCCAGCATGCTGATCGGGTCGCCCGACGGGGTGATCACCGCCACCAGGATGCTGATGCCTACGTAGGCGTAGCGGCGGACCTTCCGCAGCGTCGCCGCCTGCAGGACCCCCGCCAGCTGCAGGAACACCAGCACGATCGGGAACTCGAAGCCGACGCCGAAGGCCAGCATCATGTAGGTGACCAGCTGGAAGTACTTCCCCGGCTGGTACTGCTGCTCGAAGAGCCCGCCGCCGCCGATGTCGCCCAGGAAGTCGAGCGCGTTCGGCAACGTCCAGTACGCGAGCGCGGCGCCGAGGAAGAACAGCACGAGCCCCGAGAAGACGAACGGGACCGCGTAGCGCTTCTCGTTGTCGTAGAGGCCGGGGGCGATGAACCGCCACAGCTGCCACAGCAGCACCGGCATCGCCACCGCGATCGCCCCGTACGTGGTGGTCTTGATGCGGACGTTGAACCCCTCCATCGGGTCGGTCTGGAGGAGCTGGCAGTCCCGGGGCAGCTCGTCGCCGGAGGTCGGCTCGAAGGCCTTCTCGTCGGCGAACGCGCTGCAGTAGGGCTCGACCAGCCACTGGATGATGTCGTTGTAGAACACCGTGATCACGACCATGCCGAAGGCGATCGCCAGCACGCTGATGATCAACCGGCGGCGCAGCTCGGCCAGGTGCTCGACCAGCGTCATCTGACCGCCGGGGGCGGCGGTGGTGCTCACGGGACGACCTGCCGGCCGTCGCCGTTGCCCTCGCCCTCGACCGGCGGCTCCCAGGGCTCGGCGGGGTCGACGTCGATCGCCGGGTACTCGTCGGGCTCGTCGGCCGGCGCGTCGGGGCCGAGGGGGTCGTCGGCACCGTCGTCATCGCCTGCGACCGGCGGCGCCGGCTCCACGGCCCCGTCGCCGACCTCGTCACCGGCCGGGGCCTCGGTGGCGTCGTCGCCGGACGTGCCCGGTGTCGTGCCGGGCGTCGTGCCGGGCTGCACGTCGACGGGTTCGAAGCCGGACGGGTACTGGACGGCCCCGAGCGGCAGCTCCGGCTGGTCGTCGAGCGGCAGCGTCTGCTGGTCGCGCCCGTCGCGCCCGTCGCCCGAGCCCCGCAGCCGGTCGAGGTCGCGCTCGACCTCGCTGTCGTCGAGCGCGTTCCGCAGCTCCTCCTGGAACCCGCTGGAGATGCGGCGCAGCTCCCCCACGACCCGCCCGACCGTGCGGACGGCCTCGGGGAGCCGCTGCGGCCCCAGGACGATCAGCGCCAGCGCCATGATCGCCACGAGCTCGCCGGGGCCGATGTTGAGCATCCCGCCGAGTGTAGAGCGGTGCCGCGCCGCGTCTGCCAGTGGGCTCAGCCGCCCTCGGGCGGCGACGTCGCGTCGTCGGACGCCTCGCCCCAGTGCGACCACACCTGGTCGACCAGCGGCCCGCTCCGCCGCAGGTGCCGCCGCACCTCCGCCAGCGGTGGCCGCAGCTCCGACGTGCGGCGCACCGATCTCGCCAGGTCCACCGAGAGGTCCTCCAGCGTGCGGAGCCGGGACAGGACGACGGCGACGCCCACCGTCACCGCCACCACCGGCACCGCCCACAGGAGGCTCACGGGTGGCCTCTCGCGCCCGGCGCCTAGCGCCCGCGCCGGTGCGCGGCGAGCAGGTCGTCGAACCAGCCCTTGCCGCTCAGCAGCTCGTGGAAGTCGAGCAGGTCGTCGTGGCTGAGCGGCGGGCCGACGGGCCGGTGCTCGACGAGCTCCGCCGGGAGCGTCCACAGCTCCAGGCGGACGCCCGACGACACCAGCAGGTCGATCGTCGGGCGGTCGGCGTCGCGCACGACCGGACGGGTGCAATCCGGGCAGCGGAAGACGTAAGTTCCCGACTCTGTGTCCTCGCACAACCGGACCACAAGGTCGCAGATGCCGAGCTCGACATCACCACATTCGTTGCACGTCGCACGGATCAGTGTCGCCATGAGCTTCCCTCCGCCCGTTGAGAGGGTACGAACGGCCGATCATGACGCCGCTTCGGCCGACCTGTCGACGAAGTTCCCCCACCCCCACGGCGGGCGCTGAAGGCACCACCATGAGCGTCCGCATCCCCGCCCTGCTGACCCGGCCCATCGGCTTCGCCCACCGCGGCGCCCGCGCCGACGCCCCCGAGAACACGATCGCCGCCTTCGAGCTGGCCCTGGAGCTCGGCGCCACCGGCCTCGAGAGCGACGTGTGGCTCACCGCCGACGGCGAGGCCGTCCTCGACCACGACGGCGCGGTCGGCCGGCGGCCCCGCCGGCGCCCGATCCGCGCGCTGCGGCGCGACCAGCTGCCCGACCACGTGCCCACGCTCGAGGACCTCTACGC
>DATCLV010000583.1:0-4452 GCA_036563745.1 Acidimicrobiales bacterium
GTCGACGTCGATACGAGGTCCGACCCGGGGGCGCGCCCGCGACCGCCGGGTCCCACACACGACTCCAAAGGGGGGAGCCCGGTGAAGCACTACTCGACCGCGCAGATCCGCAACGTCGCGCTCGTCGGCCACGGGGGCACCGGCAAGACGAGCCTCGCCGAGGCGCTGCTGCACCGCTCCGGGGTCATCAACCGCATGGGTCGCGTGGAGGACGGCACCACCACCTGCGACTACGACCCCGAGGAGCGCCAGCGGGGCCTCTCCCTCTCCCTGGCGATGGCACCCTTCGAGTGGCGGGGCCACAAGATCAACCTCATCGACACCCCCGGGTACGCCGACTTCGTGGGCGAGGTGGCGGCCGCCCTCCGGGTCGCCGACCTGGCGGTGTTCGTGGTGAGCGCCGTCGAAGGCGTCGAGGTCCAGACCGAGGCCGTGTGGCGCATGGCCGCCGAGCTGGGCGTCCCCCGCATGGTGTTCGTGAACAAGCTCGACCGCGAGCGCGCCAGCTACGACCGCACGCTGGCCGAGCTCCGGGAGCGCCTGGGCCAGGGCATCGCCCCGCTGGAGCTCCCGATCGGCGAGGAGGCGAGCTTCTGCGGCATCGCCGACCTGCTCACCGACCGCGCCCACTTCTACGAGGACGGCTGCCCACGCGAGGCCGAGATCCCCGACGAGATGGAGGCGCTGGAGCACGAGGTCCACGACAACCTGGTCGAGGGCATCGTGGTCGCCGACGACGACCTGCTGGAGCGCTACCTCGAGGGCGACGTGCCGAGCGTCGAGGAGCTGGAGCGGGCCCTCCACGACGGCGTCGCCGCCGCCACCGTGTACCCCGTCGTCGTGGGCTCGGCGACCGCGGAGATCGGCATCGACCGCCTGGCCGACTACCTGGTCGAGATCGGCCCCTCCCCCCTCGACCGGCCGGTCACCGTGGCCGCGGGCGACACCGAGGTCGAGGTCGCCGCCGACGCCGACGGCGACCCGCTCGCCTTCGTGTTCAAGACCGTGGCCGACCCCTACGTGGGCCAGATCAGCCTGTTCCGGGTGCTGTCGGGGACGATCAAGCCCGACGACCACCTGTGCAACACCCGCACCGGCACCGACGAGCGCCTTCACGGCCTGCTCAGCGTGCGGGGCAAGGAGCAGGAGCCCCTCGACCGGCTGGTGGCCGGCGACATCGGCGCGGTCGCCAAGCTCACCGGCACCGCCACCGGCGACACGCTGTCGCCCCGCAACACGCCGGTGAAGGTGCCCCCGATCGAGCCGCCGAAGCCCACGCTGGCGGTGGCGATCGTGCCCCGCACCCAGGCCGACGAGGACCGGCTCGCCCCCGCCCTCCACCGCCTCCAGGACGAGGACCCGGCGCTGGTGGTCGAGCGGAACGAGGAGACCCACCAGACCCTGCTGTGGGGCACCGGCGAGACCCACCTCCAGATCACGATGGAGAAGCTCGGCCGGAAGTTCGGCGCCAACGTCGACACCGAGGACGTGCGGGTCCCCTACCGGGAGACGATCACCACGCCGGTGTCGGGCATCGAGGGCAAGCACAAGAAGCAGACCGGCGGCCACGGCCAGTTCGGCGTGTGCGTGATCGACCTGGAGCCGCTGCCCCGGGGAGGGGGCTTCGAGTTCGAGAACAAGATCGTCGGCGGCGCGATCAGCCGGGGCTACATCCCCGCGGTGCAGAAGGGCATCGAGGAGACGATGGAGTCGGGCGGTGTGTACGGCTACCCGGTGGTCGACGTGCGGGTCCGCCTGATCGACGGCAAGGAGCACTCGGTCGACAGCTCCGAGATGGCGTTCAAGGTGGCCGGGCGGCTGGCGTTCCGGGCGGCGATGGAGAAGGCGGGCCCGGTGATCCTGGAGCCGATCAGCCGGCTGGAGGTCACCGTGCCCACCGACCTGCAGGGCGACGTGATGGGCGACCTCAACGCCCGCCGCGGCCGGGTGCAGGGCAGCGAGGCCGACGGCGCCGGCGAGAGCACGATCACCGCGCTGGTGCCCACCTCGGAGATCCAGCGCTACGCCATCGACCTGCGCTCGCTCACCGGGGGCCGGGGCCGGTTCCGGGCGGAGCACGACCACTACGACGTGCTGCCCGCCCACCTGGTCGACGCGGTGCGCCGGGAGGTCCAGACGGACTGAGGGGCCGACGGACCGACGGACCCGGAGCCGAGCGGGCGACGGCGTCGCCGTCAGCGGGGCTCGAGGAACACGGCCAGCGGCAGGCCCAGCTCCTGCAGCTCGACCAGCGCCGCCCGCGTCGGCGCGGAGAGGCCGGGCTGCTGGCCGGCCACGAGCAGGCTGTAGCCGAGGAGCCCCGGGTCGGCGCCCGCCGCCTCCAGCCCGGCCGCGGCCTGCTCCTGCAGGTCGGCGAACCGCGCCCGCTCGGCCGGGGTGCGGGGGTCGTGGTGGGCGAGCTCGACGACGCCGGGCCGGTCTCGGACGTCGTCGATCCGGGGGCCGGCCACGAGCATCACGACCGCCGTGGCCTCGGCGGGGTCGATCACCCGGTGGTCCCGGGCGCCGGCGGCGAACGGCGGGGCGACGTTCGCGTCGAACCCCTCCCGCTCCAGCTCCGACAGCAGCGACCAGCCCTGGTCGCCGATGCCGACGGGGTCGATCCACTCGACCAGGTAGACGCCCTCCCGGTCGGGGTCCACCTCGTCGAGGGCGGCGAGCGCGTCAGGGGCCACCGCCCGGACCCCGCGGGTGAGGTTGGCGAGGGGCTCCTCCCGGTGGGCAGTGTCCCAGGTGAAGGCGCCGGCCACGACGACCAGCGCCGCGGCCCCGGCGAGCCCCGCCACGGAGGCCCGGGCCGCCAGGTGGGTGGGCGCCGCCGTCGCCAGCGCCCAGCCGGTCGCCACCAGCACCAGCGCCGTGGTCCCCCAGCTCCACAGGTGCAGGTAGAACCACGGCACGCCGGAGATCCGGGTCAGCGACACCAGGCCCACCACCAGGGCCACGGCCAGCACGAGGTCGAGGCGCAGGAGGGTCAGGTCCCGGCCGCCGCGGTCGTCGCGGTCGTCGTGGTCCTCACGGTCACGCCGGTACCGGCGCCCCACGACCACCACCGACCCGGCCCACGCCGCCAGCAGCGCCAGCGCCCGCACGGTCGGGCCCGTCCCGGTGGTCACGTCGCCCTCGCGGCCGGCCAGGAGGCCCCACGGGTCGAGCCGGGCGCACCAGAGCTCGAACCCCTCCCTCAGCCCGATGGCCGGCGAGGCTGGGTGGCGGAAGCTCTCGACGAGGATCGACAGGTTGCCGGTGCCGTCGCCGAGCTGCTCGACGACCGGGGGCGCCCACAGCACCGCCACCAGGCCCAACGACCCCAGCAGCCACCACGCCGCCGCCCGGTCCCGCCCGCCCGCGCCCTCCGAGGACCTCCACGCCGCCCACGCCGACCAGGCCGTCCACCCGAACGCCAGGGCCCCCAGGACCGCCACCAGCAGGCCGTACGACACGTGGGTCTGGGCGCAGAACGACCCGGCGAACGCCACCGCCGGCAGGAACGCCCGGTCGCCGTCGAGCACCGACCACACCGCCAGCAGGAACACCGGCCACCACAGCACCGGCAGGAAGGGGTTCCAGGCGTGGCTGACCACCTCCGGCCCCAGCGCCCGCATCGCGACCGCCAGCGCCAGCGCCACGCCCAGGGCCGCGGCGACCCCACCCCGGCGCCGCGCCGCCACCACCGCGAGGCCGACGGCGACGAGGTTGAGCACCACCACGCCCGCCTCCATCGCCCAGGCCGTGGACCCGAGCAGCCGGTAGGTGGGCGCGAGGAGGTAGAAGCTGAGCGGCCCAGGGTGGCTGCCCTGCAGGCCGTGGCCCTCGAGGCGTCCGGGCAGGCCGACGAGCGGCGGGTGGGCGAGACCGACGTCCCGCACCCGCAGCTCGGTCATCGCCAGGTCGTAGAGCGGGTACCAGCGCGGGCTCGCCGCGGCGACGGCCGCCGTCACCAGCGGCACGGCGAGCGCAGCGAAGAGCGCGACGACGATCGCGTTGCGGTGGCCCCGGTTCACGAGACGGTGACGGTACCGCCCGCGCGTCGCGCCCGTCCCGGAGGCCTCCGGCCCCGGGCGGCTACTCCGAGGAGACGGCGGCCTCCACGGCCGAGGTGATCTCCGGCGACAGCGGCTCCACCTGCGGCGCGAAGCGGGCCACCACCTTGCCGCCCGGCGCCACCAGGAACTTCTCGAAGTTCCAGCGGATGTCGCCGGTGTGGCCCTCGGCATCGGGCGTCTCGACCAGCTGCTGGTACAGCGGGTGCCGGCCGTCGCCGTTGACCTCGACCTTCTCGGTCAGCGGGAACGTGACCCCATAGGTGGTGCTGCAGAACTCGGCGATCTCCTCCGGCGTGCCCGGCTCCTGCCCCATGAACTGGTTGCAGGGGACGCCCAGCACGGTGAAGCCCTTGTCGCGGTAGCGCTCGTGCAGCTCCTCCAGACC